>JAUWKY010000210.1 GCA_030613915.1 Syntrophobacterales bacterium | reverse complement strand
GCTCAAGACGCAGAGAAAAGGGGACTGCTGTGCAACGTGGTGGACTATCCCCAAGAGGGTAATTTTATCCTCCCAGCTCTGGTCCAGCGTGGTGCATTGACCGTGGCAATCTCCACCTCGGGCAAGAGCCCCGCCCTGGCGCGCCAGCTTCGCCAGGACCTGGAGCAGCGTTTTGGCATGGAATACTCTGACTTGCTGGAACTTATGGGGGCGGTACGAGAGCGGCTTCTCAAGGATAGCCAGGACTCCCGAGCCAACAAGGAGCGCTTTGATCAACTGGTACAGTCGCCGTTGCTCGAACTGGTGCGGCGGCGTGATTATGAGGGTGTGGACCGCATTTTGCGAACAGTTTTGGGACAAGACTATTCGCTCAAAAAGTTGGAGATCTCCTGGTGAATGAGTCCCTTCTTCTCTTTTCAGTAATAACCACTCTGCTCTACGCAGTGGGGACGGTGGGCTTTCTCATCTATGTAATTCGGACGGAGAAGGTAATCCACCGTATTGCCTACGGGTTCCTCCTGGCGGGATTCCTGAGTCACACCCTCGGGCTGGCAATGCTGGTGAGCCAAATACGTCAGATGCCCGTAACCACCTTGCCCCAAACTTTTTCGCTGTTCGCCTGGGCCATTGTGGGTAGCTATCTCGCCTTCCAATTGAAATTCAACATTCGCATCTTGGGCACGTTTGTATCACCGTTGGCAGTGGTGTTCATGCTGCTTTCCTCGGCGATCCCCGGCCGAGTAATTCCCAACAGTCAGCTATTCAAGAGCTTCTGGCTCACCTTACACGTGGCAACCATGTTTATCGGCATGGCCATTTTTGCACTGGCATTCTGTGCCGGGATTATGTACCTCCTCCAGGAACGACAGATCAAGAGCAAGAGCTTCGGGCTACTTTATCGCCGCCTGCCTTCTCTTGAGGTGCTTGATTCGCTCAACTACGTCTGCCTGACCTTTGGTTTCCCTCTGATCACCATCGGATTTATTTCCGGCTTTGTTTATGCTGGAGCAGTCTGGCAGTCCTTCTGGCACTGGGACCCCAGGGAGATCCTTTCTGTGGTTACATGGTTGATCTATGCTGTACTATTGCATGAACGCTTGGCTGTAGGCTGGCGCGGCAGAAGGGCAGCCATCATGGCGATTATCGGCTTCAGTGTCATTCTGGTGACCTTTGTCGGGACGAGTTTGATCCTTGAAGTTCACCACAGCTTCAAACTTGGGTAGTGGAGTGGTATGGATCGGATTGTCCTCATAGGTTTGAATCACAAGACAGCCCCGGTGGAAATCCGGGAGAAGTTTGCCGTTGTCTGCGTGGATACCAGCGGACCGCTCATGAATCTGGGCCAGATGCGTGCTTTGCGGGAATCCTTTTATCTATCCACCTGCAACCGAATGGAGGTGCTGTTTACAACCCCGAGACTTGACGAGGGGATCAGTGCTGTGGTGGGTTTGCTGGCGGATATCTACGGCCAGACAGGTTCGGCCCTGAAACCCTATCTTTACACCTACATTGACCAAGACGCAGTGAAGCATCTGTATCGCGTTGCATGTAGCCTGGACTCAATGGTGGTGGGCGAACCTCAGATACTCGGCCAGATCAAAGACGCTTACCGCCAAGCTACGGAGGCAAAAACATCCGGGGTAATCCTCAACAGACTTTTGCACAAATCTTTTTCGGTGGCTAAACTGGTGCGGACAGAGACCCGAATTGGCAGCAGTGCCGTCTCCATCAGTTATGCGGCAGTAGAGCTCGCCAAGAAGATTTTCCAGGAGCTGCAAGGGAGAATAGCTCTTCTCATTGGTGCTGGCGAGATGGCTGAACTGGCTGCCGAACATCTTCTCTCCAATGGGGTTGAGCGGATTGTGATAGCCAACCGCACTCTGGAAAGAGCCTTGGCCTTGGCTAAAAGATTCAATGGAACTACGGTGGGCTGGGATGAGTTAGCCGAGGAGCTTAGACGGGTTGACATCATTGTCAGCTCCACTGGTTCACCAGAACCCATTTTGAGTGCTGAGCAAGTAAGACAGCGGATGCGGGCAAGGAGGAACCGGCCGCTGTTTTTCATAGATATTGCTGTGCCCCGCGATATTGATCCAGAGGTCAACCGCATTGACAATGTATATCTCTACAATATTGACGATTTGCAAGGTATTGTTGAGATGAATCAGGCCGAGCGTTTCAAAGAGGCGGCTCGGGCGGAGCACATTATTGCCGCAGAGGCGCTGAAATTTGACGGTTGGCTACGGACTTTGGAGGTTGTTCCCACCATTGTCTCCCTGCGGGAGAAAGCCGAGCAGGTCCGGGAGGCAGAGGTTCGCAAAACTCTCAGCCGACTCGAGTCTCTTTCGGATGAGGAGGTTGAAGCCATTGAACTACTGACACAGTCCATGGTTAAAAAATTACTCCATGATCCCATTCTCTTTCTCAAACGAACAAGTAGCAGAGCGCGCAAAGATTATTATCTAGATGTTGCCCGGAAATTGTTCCATCTGGATCTGGATCGAGCCGAGACGGAGGAGGAAGAGGATCAGCTATCACTTGATTCCGATAAGATGTCATGATAGGGTGAAATGAATATAAACTCTAAGGGTTTAGTCTGGAATTAGAGGTCGGAGGGCCAGGTGGCAGATATAATTGAGTTGGAGAAGCGGCGCCAACAGCACCTCAGCGAGAAAAAGGATGCGCTGCAAGACGAAAAGATCGAGGTGTTGAGAAAAATCCTTCAATGTGCCCGGTGTCAGCTCAAATGTTCCAGGTGTGGTACGCAAATTGAGGAATCTGATGAACGACACCACTCCGTTTTGTCTCACCCGATGTGCTCTGGCTGTGGAGAGGAATATGAGGCCTACCTGAAGCTGAGTCGAGGAGAATTGGCGGCGGGGCATTACTGGCATAACGAAGAGTGGATGGAAGTGTGGCGCACCTGGCTGGAACACCAGAAGTCCCTTGAACACTATCGCAACTCCAAAGAGTTCATCAAGCTATTGCATGAGTTTGAGGGTTTGTGGTAGGAACTGGTGGTCAGGATCAGGCAGTCTAATGATCATGAGACGACTGCTTTTGAATCGTTAGCATTTGTGATTACTGCTGGGCACGATCATCTGCCCAATTTATAGAAGGAGCGCGATATGATTGGTGGAATCGGCATGCCAGAATTGCTGGTAATCCTAGTGATTATATTGATAATTTTCGGTGCCGGTAAGTTGCCTGAGATTGGAGCGGGGCTCGGGAAAGGAATCAAGAATTTTAGGAAAGCATCTTCGGGCACGGATGAGGTGGAAGCAAAAGGCGATAAAGAGAAGATCGAAGAGAAGCAGGAGGAGGGTCAATCCCCCTAAAGCATAGCGAATCAGATCGTAAACATTAGAATGACTAGTCTTGCCTTACTTGGTAACCAGATTAGAGCACATCCTACCTGCAGCCACCATTACCTGATTAACCCTAACGTTGCATACCCAAACCGGTAAAAATCGATGCGCTCGCGCCATAGTCCCGCCTTTGGCCGGAGCGCACTCTGGCGCGTTTTTTCTTGGCGCAGGTATGCAACGTTCGGGTTAATCTAACAGCGCGGGGGAGTTAGAAAGGAATATCGTCGTCCGGCTCCGGCATGTCAGGCACTTCCATACCAACCGGGGGTAACTCCGCTTCGGTGGGGGCTCCCCGGGGACTGCCGAGCATTTGCATATTGGAGGCAACGATCTCGGTGGTCCATCGCTTGTTGCCGTCGCGGTCTTCCCAGGAGCGGGTTTGCACTCGTCCCTCGATGAAGATCTGCCTGCCCTTGGTCAAATACTCACCACAAATTTCCGCCAGCCTTCCCCAGGCAATCAGCCGATGCCATTCGGTGCGCTCTCCCTTTTCCCCATTTTTGTTGGTCCAAACCTCGTGGGTGGCCAGCCTCATGGTAGCCTTGGCGGTGCCGCTGGGGGTGTAACTCAATTCCGGATCTGCTCCCAAGTTGCCGATCAGAAGTACGCGATTCAGTGATGCCATATTCTCCTCCCTTCAAGCTGCCACGATTCTACCACAGAGAGCTAGAAGAACAAGCAGGAATTGGCCAGGAGTTTCCCCAAAAATGTTATGAGCGACACGGGCCAAAGGGGGAGGCTACTCCACCACGAGCACGATTTGCGCCATTTATGGCAGTGTGGCTTTTGAAAATGCACCAAATCTTTATGCTGGCCTTTGCGCGGCTAAGAGTGGAAGGAGAGGTGGCTCAGGTGCTCGTTGTTTCGCAGCCTCCCCCTTGACCATGGCTTTTTCCCAATGGACAGATACCCATTGGGCTCCAGTTGGTATATTGTACCGTTTGAGCAGGGCTGAACCACAAGGTTGGCAGAATTCTTGCTTGTATAAACCCTAATGTTGCATACCTACGCCGAGGAAAAACGCGTCAGAGTGCGTCAAATGTGGGCGCGCGCAGGCTGGGACTGGTAAACATTAAAAATATTACAAACCTTTTCATTTTTTTACCTTTAAAATTCTAATAAATATCTATTATACTAACTTTGCCTTTAGCAATACCAAGTTCGCTGATGGCTTCTTTGTTGAATTTTTCTGAGCCCAATTGCCATGCGGTTTCAAAATCTGTTAATGATGTTGCTGCTATTGACAGCCAGATTTCATCTTTCCCATCAATACTTTCTCTTATAAAATATTTTGTGTCGTTGTTGGTTAATAGCTTCGCCTGATTTGGAGAAAGCTTTGTATTAAATAGAAGATTTACATGCCGCACTTTTCCGTTTGCTTTATAATCTACAAGTGCTGTTTGTATTCCCACACTTTCT
>JAUWKY010000048.1 GCA_030613915.1 Syntrophobacterales bacterium | reverse complement strand
TCTCCCCCGCTTTGAACCATGTTCTCGAACTTTAGAATTTTATAAAGCTCAATGGGCTCTTCCTCAATCTCTACGACTCTAATCTTTTCGGAAGCATCTGTATTCATAATGTTAGACTGTGCTGGCCGGATATAAAAGTTTTCAAGTATTGCCGTGTTTAGCCAAAAACCGATCTAATTGATTAGCAAAAGCCTGACGATCACTCTGACTGAACGACGATGGGCCACCCGTGTCCACGCCACCACTTCGTAATTCATCCATAAAATTACGCACAGCAAGGCGTTCGCCAATATTGCTTTTTGTATAGAACTCTCCCCTGGGATCAAGCGCATGGCCGCCGTGCTCTATAATCTCGGCGGCGAGAGGTATGTCAGCGGTAATGACCAGGTCGCCGGGTTGTAATTTCTGTACTATTTGGTTGTCGGCCACATTGAGGCCATAATCTACTTTGATCGCCTTGATATAAGGTGACGGAGGGGTGTGCAGGAGCCGATTTGCGACTAAAGTTAAGGATACGTGTAGTCTCTCAGCTGCGCGAAATAGAATATCTTTTATCACTCTGGGGCACGCATCGGCGTCGACCCATATCTGCATTAACTTCCCTCCTGATAGAATGTCAGTTGCATGCATAACAGCCGAGCTCAGCGGCGCGCCGTAGGCTGATTCAACTGCAGTGAGTGGTTATGTGGTAGAACGGATTCGATAAGTCACGAACTCGTTCGTTTTTCTCATCGTACTCTGCCCAGACTATCAAATCTCGATAGTCTGTTTTGGCCAGGTCTATAGCTTTCTCCAGCCTATTGAGGTCCCCGTTCGCGACGAAAACAATGCATCTCAATATGCGGTCACTCGACAGCTCTTGATTTTGGTGCACAAAGTCAGCCAGGACTGACAATGCAAGAGCTGCCTCCTCAGGAGTTTCAAAGTCTTTATTTACCTTTCCCAATATGTCCCGCGCCAACACCATCTTAGCTTCATTCTGCCCGCCGCCTAACGGTTGAGCTCAGTTGTCCTGCCTGTCCCGCTTGTCCTGCCATAGTCACGCCTTTGCGTGACGACGGCGGATCCGACTGCAGCGAGTGGTTAGCGGCACACAACTGCTTAGTTGTGCGGCTCAACGGTACACGTCTTTTCGGTGACCAACTTTAACAACGTAGACGATTAGATCCTGATCTTCGATAGAGTACACAATTCGGTAACGTCCCTGCCGAATACGGTACTTCTCTTGGCCCGATAGTTTCTCGCAGCCCGGAGGTCGGGGATTATCTGCGAGCTTGCTGATACGACCAACAATGCGCTGGCGATCCTTTTTTGGTGAGATCACTTCGATTTCTTTGACCGCAGAGGGCTTGATCAGAATCCTATATTTTGCCACGCTTTTTCAGATCTTTCAGGACGTCTTCGAAAGGCAAGTTGGGTTCGTGTGCGCGCTCATCGAAGGAAGCTAGATCCTCAACATCCTCGGCGAATCTAAGCTTTACAGCTTCGTTTACCAGGGCAGAGATAGACCGATCCGTCTCTGCAGCCTTGACCCGCAGTGCCCGGTGAATGTCAGGATCGAAATAAATGGTGGCTCTTTTCTGTGAATTTTTCATGGCCTCAGTATAACGCTTAGACGGTATA
Source organism: Syntrophobacterales bacterium (assembly GCA_030613915.1). GTDB lineage: Bacteria > Desulfobacterota > Syntrophobacteria > BM002 > BM002 > BM002. Next base: position 8,221 of record JAUWKY010000048.1, on the reverse strand, counting down.
ACGTCAAGACGTTTTTATCAGCCCCGCTAACTATTTAGTAGGCAGAATATTTTCTGCATATTCCCATATATTCGTACTTTTACGGAATCATTTCTGCATATTCATACAGTTTTGATGTTAGGCAGAAAGATTTCCGCATATCTACTGGTCTCAGCGGTAATGAAAAAAAATCTTAACGGGCTCAGGTTCGCCAAAATCTTGGCATCCGGATGCCCCTCCGGAAACTAAGGGCAGGGAATAACCACCCCAAGCTATTGATAACAGAATGATTTAGTTCCACAAGCACCAACAACCTCACCGGCAATTTCGATGCAAGATTCATCCTAGATTTAAGCATGGCTAGACGCTAAAAACCTTGCCATTAGCCGGAAGTTGGGGGTTTATCAGGTGAGCAAAGCAAATCAATGGTTTTGATAATGCTACATGGCAAGGATAGTTTTTTACAATGAATGACTATGAGTGACAGCGAAGCGTAATGACCCAGTGACCATTCCCTGCTCACCGGTTACTACTCACCGTTTACCAGATCGAATGGCAACATGCGGCCCGCGGCAAACTCCAACTTCTGCTGCAGCCGTTCCCAGGCGATCTCCATGATGGTTTTGAGATTGACCACGTCAGCTTCATTGTATTTGAGCAGTCTGGGAAGGGCGTCGGGACTGCCACGGAGATGCTCGTGCCAGAGCACAACCGCCTCGTAGCCGCTCATCTCTTTGATCTCCGAGTCGCGAAAGATTCCAAAAAGAGGCTCGATTCGTTTGAGGCCGCCGCGGTAGCCCAGCCGCCGTGCCACATGAAGCAAATCGATGTGGGCCTGACGGAACTGGAGGTTGGGGAAAAAACCGGCGATGAAGGGGAGGTCAAATCTACAGCCATTAAAGGTAATCAGCAAATCATAACCCTCTACGGCATCCTCGAACTCCTCCAGGTTTTCCCCGTTGATGAAGTGGTGCATCTGGAGGCCGTCATAGAGACCGATGACGGTAATTTCGTGGTCGTAACTGCTTATACCCGTGGTCTCGATGTCCAGAAAACCGCAACGGTTTCGGAAGTCCCGATAGAGCCGCCAGCGTTCGGCAGAGGGGAGGCGGTTGTAGAAGTAATCGGCTTGGCCGCGGTGCTCAATGGACTCGTGGAGCTGCCTGGTTATGCCTCGCCGTTGCCCAGTATTTTTAGGCCAATCCTTGAGGTGAAGCTCCAGGTCATCCCAGGGGAGGATTCCCCGGCGCCAGAGATCGATCGCGGTCCGGGGGCCGATGTGGGGGAGGTGTAGGAAGGTGTTTTCTAGCATGGTTGAGAGTATGGGGCATGGGGAAGAAATTTCGAATTTCGAATTTCGGATTGCGAATTTGAAAAGATATAAAGCATGGAGCACAGGGAAAATGCAAAATCCCTTACTCTATACCCTTTTCTCTATGCTTTGTTCACAACGGACCACGGACAACTGACAAAAAGCCCTCTGTTTTCCGCCGTCTGTCTTTTGTCTTCTGTCTTCTGCCTAACTGCTGGCTGCCTGCTGCAAGCTGCCAGCAGAGTCAGACGTCTCCGTGTCCCCGCGTCGCCGTGTCGTTCCACCTGCGTTCTAACAAACTCCACATATCTTGCACTCAGTCGGCTCGCAAGGTTCGGTTGTGGCGCCGGCCAGGGCCTGCTGGTATTCATGCCAGAGATAATCTTTCTTGACGCCGTGATCTATGAAGTCCCAGGGGAAAAGCTCTTCTCGCTCCCGTTGGCGAGAAACATAGAATTCCGGGTTAACATTGACCATCTTGAAGGATTTGCTCCAGTTGCCGTTTTCTTGTGCCACTGTTGCCAGCAGGGGTGCCAACCGCCGGTCGCCGCGGGCCAGCAGCGCCTGAGTGTAGGCCCAGCGGGGGACATCGGCATGCACCCGCACGTTGGCCACCGCACCCAGGCCTCGTCTGAGTTTTTTTATTCGTCGCTTGAGTATGGAAAGATCGGAGAACGGAACCCACTGAAAGGGTGTGAACGGTTTGGGTACAAAGGAACTGACGCTCAGGGTGACAGTGCCCAGCCGCTTCTGCCCTCGACCGATAACCAGTTGCTCATGCTTGACCCGTTTGACCAGCTGTATTATGGCCTCTATATCCTCTTCTGTTTCGGTGGGCAGACCGATCATGAAATAGAGCCTCAGATTGAGAATGCCTGAGCCGACCACGGCCGTGACAGCATTGAGGATTTGCTCTTCGGTCAAGTTCTTGTTAATTACCTGCCGCAAACGCTCGCTTCCAGCCTCAGGGGCGATGGCCACGGTTCGAAGACCACTTTCCCGAAGTGCCTCCAGCATGGCAGGGGTGACAGAGTCGGCTCGTAGTGAAGACACCGATAAGCGTGTCCCTGTTTGCCGTAGCTGCAAACAGATGGCGTCGATATCGGGATGATCCGACACAGCCGAACTCAGTAGGCCGATTTTCCTTCCCGCGGGGGAGCTATCCAGGGCCGCTTGCACCACCTTCTCCCCCTGTTGATGACGAACGGGCCGATAGACAAAACCAGCAGCACAGAAGCGGCAGCCCCGACCACATCCCCGGCCGATCTCCACCAAGACAGTGTTAGCGAATTCGGTATGAGGGGTGACGACTGTTGAGACTGTTGGTCCTTCGGCCTCTATGGCAGCAGCCCTGACCGAAATCTTAGCAGGGATGTCGGTAAGGGGTTCAAAAGAGATAAGTTGACCTTCGCTGTCATTTTCCACCCTGAACAAGGAAGGTGCATAAGCTCCTGATACCCGCCGGGCGATATGGACCAGCTGCTCTTCCCTGGAAGCATTCTCATCTTGCGCTTCTTGCCAAGCGGTAGTGAACTCCTCCAGGAGGTTTTCCGCCTCACCCAGAAGGAAGACATCAATGAAGGGAGCGATAGGTTCAGGGTTAAGGAAGGTGGCAACACCTCCCGCCACCACCAGGGGCTCGTGCTGGTGGCGGCGGGAGCTGTAGGGGCTCAATTTGCCAAGTTGCAGGAGGTGAACAAGATTTGCATAATCATTTTCAAAAGCTATGGAAAAGGCGACGATGCGGAAATCCGCCAGCGGCCTTTGGCTCTCCACTGAAAGCGGGCCGGTTCCAGAACGTGCCGCAGTCATGTCCTTCGATTCCGGCAGAAAGACCCTCTCGCAGACCACGTTGTCCATTTGGTTCAGGCGATGGTAGACGGTCTGGAAGCCCAGGTTGGACATTCCCAGAAAGTACCGGTTGGGGTAGACCAGGGCAATGGGAATCTTCCCACCCCAGTCCTTGATGATTGTGCCGGTCTCGTCCGCCAGCCACTTCTTTAATCTGCGTTGCAGTTGCCAAGACATTGGTGACCCGTGGAAGCTCTCGCCGGAAAAAGGTCCTCGATATCCTGCGGCCCTCAAAAACACCACAGGAGATAGCACTGGTACATGGCGTCAGGGCTTCAAATGTACACCGTTCAATTATGACACAGAGACCGCGCCGCGTCCTCCCCTTTTCCCCACCTTGAAACATTTACCTAGAATAATCTTTGACCGCCGCAAGCGCCGGCCGGTATCAGCCGCAATTATCCCACCTCAGTCGGCCTGCCGTCGGAGAAAAGTTGGGATTTCCAGCTCTTCCTCGTCTATGGGAAGATCTTTGTAACTCATGGGGCGGCTGTGTTCAGTCGCGTTATCCTCAATCTTCTTGTTACGGCGCAAAAAGGTGGGAATTTCCAGGTCACCGTCGCGGCGAGACCCTTGGATAACTCCCAAGTCGGGTTTGGGTCTGACGTCGACTTCACCGATTCCGGTGGCGATAACGGTAACTCTCAATTCGTCACCAGCACTCTGATCCAGCACCGTGCCCCAGATAATATTGGCATCTTCGTGGGCCTCTTTCTGGATCAGTGAGGATGCCTCTTGAACCTCGTCGATGGTGAGGTCCAGTCCGCTGCTGATGTTCATGAGTACACCCTTGGCACCACCTATGGACACATCCTCCAACAGAGGACTGGAAATGGCTTTCTGAGCCGCTTCAGTGGCCCGATCTTCACCACTAGACATGCCGGTGCCCATCAAAGCCATACCCATCTCACTCATGATTGTCTTGACATCGGCAAAATCTAGATTGATCAAGCCCGGGACGGTGATGAGATCGGAGATGCCCTTCACGGCATAGAGCAGTACGTCGTCCGCCTTTTTGAGCATTTCCAGGAAAGTCGCCTTTTTTGCCGCCAGGCTCAAAAGACGGTTGTTGGGAATGGTAATGATGGTATCCACCGTCTCCTTGAGCTCTTTGATACCTTTGTCGGCCGTCTTCATGCGCTGACGTCCTTCAAAGTTGAATGGTTTGGTCACCACTGCCACGGTGAGGGCTCCGATTTCCTTGGCGATCTGAGCAACTACCGGTGCAGCACCAGTCCCGGTGCCTCCGCCCAGTCCGGCAGTCATGAAGACCATGTCAGTGCCATCCAAGGTCTGCCGAATCTTGTCAGCGTCCTCCAGAGCGGCACTGCGGCCGATTTCTGGGTTGGCCCCGGCTCCAAGTCCCTTGGTAATGTTGACTCCCAGTTGGAGCTTGGTGTGAGCCTTGGAAACTTCCAGGGCCTGGGCGTCGGTGTTAGCGACAATGAAATCAACTCCCATCAGACTGGCGTTGATCATATTGTTGATAGCGTTGCCGCCGCCACCACCTATGCCAATCACTTTGATCGTGGCTCCGTTGTCACTTTCAACAAACTCGAACATCATGATCCACCTCCTGCATTAGGGTATTTCATCCATATCCCAAGCGACAGTTCACGAGCCCTTCTGCTGTCGCCGGCGGGCGAAGAAGACAAACCCCGTGGTAAAAACAAGAAAACAGCCCATACATACAAAGAACATGGTCAAAACGAAGTAAAGGTCCGACGTAGTCATTGTATCCCTCCGGGCCAAAATTCAGGAATTCCTCAATCTGCAATCTACAATCCCCCAATTCCTCAATTCCTTAATTCCTCAATTCCTTACACTATGTCACTAAACCAATTCCGCATCCGATCGACCAAACGGTTGAAGATGTTGTTTTGACGGATGCGGAACAATTTTCTGGGTGCGGCGCTGGCACCGTGAAGGACCAACCCCACTCCAGTGGCGTACATGGGGTTTCTGACCACATCTGCCAGGCCACCGATGTCAGTGGGTAGGCCGGTGCGAACAGGCAGGTTGAAGACCTGCTCGGCCAACTCGGCAAGCCCCGGTAGCAAAGAGGAACCCCCGGTAATTACCAGACCGGAAGCCACAAGGTCCGAATAGCCGGATCGAAGTAATTCCCGTTGCAGCAACGAACAGATTTCCTCCACTCGTGGCTCCAAAATCTCACCCAGTATGTTTCTGCTGAGAACCTTTGGCTTGCCACCTCCAACACTCGGCACCTGGATAGTCTCGTCCTTTTGGATCATGGCAGTAAGAGCACAGCCGTAGCGCTGTTTGATTTTTTCTGCCTCTTCCACCGGGGTTCTCAATCCCACGGCAATGTCGTTGGTAAGATTATTGCCACCCAGGGAGAGAACTGAGCTATGTCGTATACTGTGCTCTGAAAAGATGGCCAAATCCGAAGTGCCTCCACCAAAATCCACCAGGGCCACGCCCAACCTACGCTCTTGGGGGTTCAGTACCGCTTCTGCTGAGGCGAGGGACTCCAAAACAATGTCACAGACGTCAAGGCCGGCACGTTGGCAGCATTTGACGATATTCTGGGCTGAGGTAACAGCACCGGTGACGATGTGAACCTTGGCCTCCAAGCGCACGCCTGACATGCCCAGAGGGGTTTGAATGCCGCCCTGGTCGTCTATCAAATATTCCTGCGGAAGAATATGAATAACTTCTCGATCAAATGGTATTGCCACTGCTTTGGCAGCATCGATTACCCGGTCAATGTCTTGCTGGCTTACTTCACGGTTCTTCACGGCGATTACACCATGGCTGTTGACCCCCTCGATATGTCCACCGGCAATACCGGCGTAAACCGCATTGATTTCACAGCCCGCCATTAACTCGGCCTCTTCCACTGCTCGTTTAATTGAATTCACTGTGCTTTCAATGTTGACCACTACACCCTTGCGCAAGCCATCAGAAGGATGAGTGCCAATTCCCACAATATCTATTCCTTGAGGGGTAGCCTCACCAACCACGGCGCAAATCTTGGTGGTGCCAATGTCAAGTCCTACAATCAAAGAATCCTTTTTGGCCATGTTTAAACCCCCTTTTGTTTAGATCGGTTTTGCTTGGGAATCTTGAAACGTCCCCTGACAAAGACCCGATTTCCGTGGCTGAGATCAATGCCTCTTAACTGCTTGTGAAGTCCTTTTTTCTCCAGATAGCGCAACACCTTTTCAAGCTTGGCTATCCTGATGCCATAGTCTTCGCTGCCGAGGTCGACCTGAATTCCACCTCGGGTGGTAAAAAAGCTGAGCCCTGCATTCCTGTTCCACCTGATCTCAGAGATGAGTCGCCAGGGCAATTTCAACTGAGTCTCTTGATAGAGATTCTCAAGGAGAGCGGTAAACTCTCGAGGCAGGTTGCAGTCTGAGCCGAGGGTTTCAGGGTCAAGTCCCGTGATAATAGGCAAACCGGCATGTTCGCTCGGCTCGGCCCGGGCGAAACAAGCGCCCTGCTGGTCTGCCAGGTAGAACTGATGCCCCTTGACCAGGGCCACCGGCTTACGTTCCTCAATCTCTATACGAATTCGATCCGGGATCTCGCGGCTAATAGCGGCGGCCGCTATCCAGGGATGTTGTATGAGCCTATTTCTTACCCCGTCTAGATCCAGGGAAAGAATGTTGACCCCAGATGGGATCTCGGCTTGTTGAATGACAGCTTGAGGGTCCAGCTGCTTATAGCCATTCACCTGGATCCGGGTGACCTGCAGTAGCGGTGAACTGAGTAGAGCACGGTAGCCAACAAGGCACAGAGCACTCAAGGCAACAAAAACAAGAAGGACAAGAAATATCTTAGCAACCAGGCGCAATCGTCGGTACAACTGCAGACGTTTGTTCCGGTAGCTATTCTTCTTGCTCTTTACCGTTATGGCTTCAAATGGCAGCGAAATTTGCATACGGTCCCGACAATCAGGTGTTATGGTTATTGCCAACGACTTCGATTTCCAGTTCTAGTTGGACGCCAAATTCTTGCGCCACCTTTTCCTGGGCGAGTTGAATGAGGGCCAGGATATCACTGGCCCGTGCCTGGCCCCGGTTTACGATGAAATTGGCGTGCTTTGTAGAAATTTGGGCATCGCCAACGCGTATACCTTTTAAACCCGCGGCCTCAATGAGCCGACCGGCAAAGTCCCCTGGGGGATTCTTGAACACCGAGCCAGCTGAGGGAAGGCGCCATGGCTGTTTCTCCTTGCGAGTGTTGAGCAAGGCGCGAATCTTGTTTCGAATGTGCTTTCGAGAGCTGGGGGTAAGAGAGAACTCGGCTGCAAGAACCACAGAGTTTGGCGGCAGTTCTAGGCTGCGGTACGAAAAGCGGAGTTGGGATCCGGATAGCCTGCTCAGCCCGCCGTCAGAAAGAAGAAGGAGCACCGCTTCACAAACATCAGACATTTCTCCGGCGTGAGTACCAGCATTCATTCGCAGAGCACCCCCCACCGAGCCGGGTATGCCGGCAATAAACTCGAGGCCGCTGAGAGCTTCTTTCAGGCAGAAGCGAAGAAGCCTGTTGAGACGCATTCCCGCACCTACTTTCACTCTTCCTGCGGAATCCAGGTTTTCTATTTGAGAAAAGCCGCTCTCCAGGCTGATAGCCGCAGCCCGGCTGCCACCATCCCGCACCAGAAGATTGGTTCCACGCCCGAGAATGAAGTAGGGATGATGATTTTTGTTCAGCACCTGGACGGCGGTTTGCAGCCCTGCCAGATTAAGAGGACGGAGGAGACAGGACACCGGCCCCCCCACGCGCAGCGAGGTGTGTCCTGTCAGCATCACATTCCAGTCGACTTCAACTCCGTCCAGGTACTGAAGCTGTTTTTTCAATTTAGCTTCCATGGTCATTGGTCATTTTGCATTTCTTATTTCAAATTTATCATTAGTCATTAATCTCGCCGCGTCGCCGCGTCTTTGCGTCGCCGCGTCGTTCTCGATTACAGACTAAGCTTTGCTTCGAGTTCTCAGCTCCCATCCCTTTCCTTTAATCGTTTGAGCAACTCCTCGCCTGTTTGCCAAATGTTACCTGCTCCAAGGGTCAACACAACATCTCCCTCCCGCACTTCCTCCACGAGAG
>JAUWKY010000138.1 GCA_030613915.1 Syntrophobacterales bacterium | reverse complement strand
TGCCTCCTGCCCGCTGTCTTTCTCTATGCTCTATGCCTTTCCCTCAGTCCTTGTCCGATTTTAACACTGCCACGAAGGCCTGCTGGGGAATCATGACGGAGCCCACCATCTTCATGCGCTTCTTGCCCTTCTTCTGCTTCTCCAGGAGCTTGCGTTTGCGGGTGACGTCGCCGCCGTAAAGCTTGGCGGTCACGTCCTTTCGATAGGCGGAGACGTTCGAGCGAGCGATGATCTTGCCGCCGACGGCCCCCTGTATGGCGATTTTGAACTGGTGTCTGGGGATTTCCTCCTTGAGCCGCTCGCACAGCTGCACCGCCAGCTTACGGGCACGATCTTGGTGGACGATGCTGGCGAGCGCGTCCACCTTCTCGCCGTTCACCAGGATGTCCAGCTTCACCAACTGGCCCTCCCGGTAGCCGATGAGTTCGTAATCAAAGGACCCGTAGCCCCGGGTGACGGTTTTGAGCTTGTCGTAAAAATCGTAGATCACCTCGGCGAGAGGCATCTCAAAGTTGATCTCCATTTTCCCCGGTGCGGGATAACTGAACTGGGGTTTCAGGCCGCGGCGCTCTGTGCAAATTTTCATCACCGCACCCATGTATTGTTCGGGGGTGAAGATGCTCGCCTTGATGTATGGTTCCTCGGCGCCTTCGATCTGGGACGGGTCCGGGTAGTAGTGGGGGTTGTCCACAGTGACCGTCGAGCCCCCCATGAGGGTGAAGCGGTACTCGACACTGGGCACGGTCATGATAATGGTCTGATCGTACTCCCGTTCGAGCCTTTCCTGAACGATCTCCAGGTGGAGTAATCCCAGGAAGCCGCAGCGGAAACCCTGCCCCAAGGCAGCGGAGGAGTCCTTCTGGTAAACCAGGGCGGCATCGTTGAGCACGTATTTCTCGAGTGCCTCGGCCAGGGCTAGGTAGTCGTCCGAGGGGATGGGATACACGGAAGAAAAAACCACCGGCTTCACCCGCCTGAACCCGGGCAGGGGTGCCGGAGCCGGGTCGGCGTCCAGGGTTATGGTGTCGCCGATGCGGGTAGCGCTCACCGTCTTGATCCCGCAGATGATGTAGCCCCCAGCCCCTGCTGGAAGTTCGCTTCGTGGCTCCCGCTGCAAGCGAAAGATACCCACCTCTTCAACCCTGTACGTTGCCTGGTTGGACATGAGCCGGATGGTGTCCCCGGGTCGCACCGTGCCGTCGAAGACGCGGCAGCTGATGATCGATCCCCGAAAGGGGTCGTAATTGGCGTCAAAGATGATTGCGGTGAGCGGCCTGCCGACGCTTCCCTTCGGGGGCGGGATCCGCTCTACGATGGCCTCGAGGACTTCCTCGATGCCCAATCCCTCCTTGGCAGAGCAGAGGAGGGCCTCTTCCGGGTCGAGGCCGAGTTCCCTGTCGATCTGCACCTTGACCCCCTCCACATCGGCTGAGGGTAGATCGATCTTGTTGATGACCGGGATGATGGTGAGGTCGTGTTCCATGGCCATGTAGACGTTGGCCACGGTCTGGGCCTCCACTCCCTGGGAGGCGTCCACCAGCAGGAGCACGCCCTCGCAGGAGGTCAGGGCCCGGGACACCTCGTAGGAGAAGTCCACGTGCCCGGGGGTGTCGATCAGATTGAGCTCGAAGGCTTGCCCGGCCCGGCTGGTGTAGGGCAAGGTGATGGTGTGGCTTTTGATGGTAATGCCGCGTTCACGCTCCAGATCCATAGTGTCCAGGACCTGGTCCCGGAAATCCCTGTCGCTTATGAGACCGGCGTACTGGATGAAGCGATCGGCCAGGGTGGACTTGCCGTGATCGATGTGGGCGATGATGCTAAAGTTGCGGGTCTGGCTCATGGTCCTCCGGTTCGGGAACGGGCGGCAAACAGGCGGCTCGACCTGGCGCCGGCGCCGTCTCCCCTGCCCAGGAGTTCGGGTCAATGGGAATTTAACCCCCTCAATTCAAGCGGCCTCATTCGGCCACAGGATTTTTCACCCTGGGGATCGGGCGGCCTCGATTGCGGGGGCGAGTTGATCATGTATCCCAATCTGGCGAGGAAGTCAATCCGGGTAACAGCACAGGAGTTTTCCCTTTATTCAAAATCGAAAGCCTGGTCCTCAGGGCCAGTCCACGATCCCGCCTCGCGGGGGTCAGAGTTCAATGGCTTTGCCGGTCTCAAAGACTGAGGTTTCAGTGTTCAGGTTTCAGTTTTTTGTTTTTCTTCCCTGACACCTGACACCTGAAACCCCGAGATGTGGTAAATCTTTGCTCACAATCGATATTTTCTTACCAATATTTCTCGCCTTTCCTTGAACTCTCTCAAGCTAAATATGTAAAAACAAAAGAGATCTTTGATGCACCGAACAAGGCACGCTTTTTGTTTAACAAGTAGGCCAGAACATTCCAAATCATGGCTTTGATTGGGCAAGCATATATATCAAATGAATGTGGGATTGAAACGCTATTTGCGTTCAGTTGAGTTCTATTATCTAACTAATTTGATTATAGAATTTGTAGTCGTATTAATAGTAAGTCTTAAGAGTTGCTTTGGTAATATGAGATATCAAACGGTCATGAACTGAAAGACTGCACGTTCGTCAGTGTTTCGCTCGAGATACTCATGTATCTTTCCCATTACAATTTGAGAGCAAAACCGTTTCAGCTTTCTCCAGACCCCAAGTTTCTCTGGCTGGGCGATCAGCACAAAGAGGCGCTTGCTGCTCTGGAATATGGAATACGTAGCACCAAGGGACTCATCCTGCTCACGGGGGATGTCGGCACCGGCAAGACCACATTGGTAAATGCCATAATCAACCGGTGGAACCTCGACAGCGTCATCGCCTCCGTTTCTGATCCCCAAATGGAAATAATGGATTTCTACAATTTCCTTGCTCACTCATTCAGGATGGATAGGAGGTTCGAAAGTAAAGGTGATTTTTTAGTAAAGTTTAGCCACTTAGTATTCAATATATATAAACAAAACAAAAAGTTATTGCTGATAATTGATGAAGCACAGAGATTAAATCATGAACTGCTTGAGGAAATACGTCATTTATCAAATATAGAAACACAAAACACCAAACTTCTGACTATTATTCTGGCAGGACAAAACGAATTAAACTCCATCTTGAGACAGGATATCAATCGGGCTGTGCGGCAAAGGATCTCCATCAATTATTATCTCAAACCTTTGAGTAAAAACGACACCAGAGAATATATCAGACACCGTCTCAACATTGCCGGCACAGAGAAGAAGATCTTCAAAGCAGATACCCTGACTGCAGTTATGTCCTTTTCGAAAGGCTACCCACGTCTGATAAATAGCATATGCGATCAGGCGCTGCTGACGGGCTATGTTAAAGGTGTGAAGCAAATCGATGCAAAGATTATAAGGGAGTGCGCAGAAGAGCTCCGTTTGCCAACCGAAGAAGAACAGGTACCTTCGAAAATACCGAAATGGGTGGCAAAGAGAGGAACCAATAACATTGCCGTAGCGAGACAGGACACCAAGAGAAGCTTCGCCCATGTTGTTTTGTCTGTGCTGCTGTTACTACTCTTCGGATATTTCTTTTACTCGGGAGGCCACATTACGATTCTCAATAAATGGTCACAGACAAAAACAGGCCCACACATGGTGAAGGTTGAAAAAAGCAAGAATACCCAGGCTGAGGGTACGGAAAAATCTGCCGACACTGAGATCTATGAGACCAAGCTCAGGAACAGTCCAATAGAGCAAGGAGGAAAAGCAGAATCCGCTTTGGGATATGTAAGACGACCAATTGCAGTGGCCGAAAACGTCATTGCCAGCTCGAGCAGAGATGGCAGTCGACGAACACCTGTGGTCGAATCCAAGCGGTTCTCGTTCTTACAAAATCGTAAAGTCATCATATATTTTGGCTTTAACTCAAATCAGCTTTCGAATGCTGCTCTGGAAAACCTCGAGCAGCTTGCTGCTGCTCTTATGCAGAGACCTGAGATCAGGATAATAATCAAAGGCTTCACTGATCAGTACGGGATATACAGTTACAACAAGATGCTCTCCGAATCTCGGGCAAATATTGTAAAGGGTTATCTCATCGGCAAGAGCATTGAACCCTTAAGAATTAAGACACTCGGGATAGGTCCGGCCGAGTCAGGCGGGACGAATACGGCGGCAAGATTGGCTCGTCGGGTTGAAATTGAATTGGATACCACTACTCAGGAGAGGTAATTCGAACTTGTTGGTGGTCCTACAACCAGAAATCTCATTTGCATGGACAGAGATAGGTGGTGACAAATGAAAGAGAACAAGATCAAAAAAACAATTCTAGGTGCGGTGTTTACAGCTTTCATTCTGAGCTTGGGTATGGGCGGCTCTAGAGTGCCCGTGGTTTGCGCTGCCACGGCGAGTAAAGTTAGCAGTCCGGCAGGAGAAGTCCCCCAGGCGGAGTTAGAGCAAGCGGAACTAGACATTGTTTTTGTCCTTGATAACTCGGGGAGCATGCGGAACAACGACCCCAATTTCATTACCAAAGAGGTTGTAACCAATTTTTTAGGTGGCCTCGGAGAAAGATCACGTCTGGGCATGGTCATTTTTGATGAAACTGCAAACCTCGTCGAACCGCTTACATCACTAGATAATGCTGAGGTGCGGGCCCGGTTTCTCGAAAGTCTGGATGTGATTAATTTCAAAGGCAAGTTTACCAATAGCCCGGCAGGAATCGAAAGAGCAATTTATGAACTCAAAACCAACGGCCGACAAGATACCAAGAAAATTATAGTTTTCTTGACCGACGGCATCGTGGATACGGGAAACAAGAGCCAGGATCTAGAAAAGGAAAATTGGCTGAAGGAGGACCTTACCCGGGAAAGCAAAAACGCGGGTATTCGTATTTTTGGTATCGCCTTTACTGACAATGCCGATTTCCGCCTGATCCAGACACTGGCGGTCAGGACGGATGGTGAGTATTTCAGGGTATTCGAGGTAGCTGACCTTCAAGAGGTCTTTACCAAGATCAAGCGAATTATCGCCGAACCATCCGCCCAAGAAACACTTGTGTCCACCGCGGAAACGAATCGTGTAACACCCCTAGAACGAAAGGAGGCATCGGTAAAACAGCGCTACGTAGTACCCGAGATGCCCAGAAAGCAAAAGAGTTCGCTTGTGTTGATCCTCTCTGGAATCGTAGTTTTGTTGGCATTAATCGTACTGCTGCAGGTGGTGAGAAAAAGAAAGACCAACGTCGCACAGCCTGCCATGGACCAGAGGACGGGTGCTAAGATTCTGCCTGCAGAACCTCGTCTGCCTCAAGCAGTCTTGATTGACGTCGGAAAGGCTATTTCAACAGAATCCTTAACGTTGCCTTTGAACAAAGATACCCTGAGAATTGGCCGTGATATCGGCAACGATGTCGTAATAGCCAGGAAGACCATTTCCAGCTTTCATGCAACGATCGAATACAAAGATGGCTATTTCTATTTGGAGGATCTTAGGAGTACAAACGGCACACGCTTAAACGATGGCAAGCTAAGTCATAATGAACCTGTGAGGCTGAAAAGCGGAGACAAAATCGATTTTTCCATCCATGAATTCAGATTTCTCATTCCCGATCAGACACCCCTTGGTGAAACAGTAATGGTGGCAAAAATGTCGTAGGTTGAAAATATGCGGGCTATAAAAAACCCCCACTGGCTAGGGCCAATAACCAATGGGGGTTAGAGTCCAAAGTAGGTATCAGACAAGGAGGTTGTCTGCCTTCAATTGCTTGAATTATCCTACTTACCTAGTAGGTAATCACGCGACTGCCCATGTCAAGGGGATAAAAAAAGAATTCAGTAGCCAGAATCCAGTAGTTATTTTATCGATTAGAGAATTCGTTAATTGGTCAATTTGTCGACTCGTCAAATCGTCAAACCTGAATTCCTCAATTCCAAATCCGAAATCCGCAATCCGAAATTTTCCTTCTGCTCTATGCTCCCGGTGAATTCATTTCGTTCTTATCTATGATTAAGGTCTGCAAACTCTGCAGCTTCCACGGGGCTATCTCCACCTTACCCGTTTGCAGGTGTTGGAGGACTTCTTTGGCTATAATCTGCCTGTCTGTACTAGCAATAGTCAGAAATCTAACACCCATGCCACGAGGCGAAATATTGTCATCAGGCCCATAGATATTGGAGAAGACAACTTCCGCTTTGGCTTCAATGAGCCACTCCGAATTTGGGACGTCAATAATCATATCGAAGACTTCATTAAGTCGAAGTGGACTTCCACATCGAATGTACGCTCCACTCGGGCTTAAATTTATGGTTACTCCATCTCTGGAGCTGTCATCAGTGCTGATCGAAACAGGCCATTTAACGTTAGCCCTGGCGAAATGGCGATTGTCCATTTTTTATTCTCCGAGACTGTACTGTAAGCATGGTTACGCGGATACTCTGGAATTATCGTGCCAATGTATGCGGTTCAGTATTTTATCCCGATTTTACAAATAGTTAACTAAAAATACATAGATAAATCGGCCACAGAAAAATGGTAAATAAATGCCAATTTTAACCAAAAAAGGTAATCCTTATGAAAAATCCGAAATCAAAGAATCTAGTA
>JAUWKY010000061.1 GCA_030613915.1 Syntrophobacterales bacterium | reverse complement strand
GAAAATTACACTGGCACAACTGAATCCGACTATTGGCGATATTCGCGGCAATGTTGCCAAGGTGACGCAGACCTTGTCACAGTGCAGTAAGGACTCGCCTGATCTGGTTGTTTTCCCGGAACTGTTTCTCGTCGGCTATCCCCCCAGGGACCTCCTGGAGAGACCCTCTTTTATTGCCAGGACTGAGGAGGCCATCCAAGAGCTCTTACACCTTTCCAAGAAGTACCCACAAACAGGCATTATTGTGGGCGCTCCTCAACCTGGGCAGCAATCCACAGGCAAAGGTCTGTGCAATTCAGCGCTGCTGCTCTATCAAGGCCGACTCCTCTTTACTCAGCACAAATCCCTGCTGCCAACCTACGACGTTTTTGACGAACCCAGGTACTTCGACCCAGCATCGGAGGATCCGGTGGTGAAATTCAAGGACAAGACCCTGGGAATATCCATCTGTGAAGATGCCTGGAATGACCCGGCCCTATGGCACCGGCCTACGTATTCCTATGACCCTATCGAAGCTCTGGCCGAAAAGGGTGCGAGCCTGATTATTAATATTGCTGCTTCCCCCTTCCATCGAGGCAAAGAGACACTGAGATACAACATTGTCCGGAGCCATGCAACCAAGCACCGCATTCCATTTCTTTTCATCAACCAGGTGGGCGCTAACGACGAGCTCATCTTTGATGGCAGGAGTGTTTGTGTGGATGGGGCGGGGAATCCTCTTGTGGTTTTTCCTCCCTTCGAGGAGCACGTGCAAACAATTTCTGTGGACCGTGATGGTGTCCCGGACTCGTACGTCCCCCAAGAAGAGATTGCAAGTGTCTACCAGGCGCTGGTTCTGGGCGTTCGCGATTACATGCGCAAATGTGGCTTCACCTCGGCTCTTGTTGGTCTCTCCGGCGGCATTGACTCTGCGGTGACCTGCTGTGTTGCCGTGGCTGCCGTGGGTGCCAAAAACGTGGTGGCAGTCACCATGCCGGGACCTTATTCCTCACCGGGCAGTGTGGAAGATTCCCAGAAACTCGCGAAGAACCTTGGAACCAGATTCGAGACCATACCAATCTCCCCCGCTTATGAGGTCTACCTTAAGTCCTTCCACCATCTTTTCAAAAATAGAGAGGTCGATATCACTGAAGAGAACCTTCAGGCCAGGATTCGGGGCAACATTCTCATGGCACTCTCAAACAAGTTTGGCCATCTGGTGCTTTCCACTGGCAACAAGAGCGAACTGGCAGTTGGCTATTGCACCTTGTACGGTGATATGAGCGGCGGACTGAGTGTTATTGCCGATGTACCCAAAACAATGGTGTACGAACTGGCGCAGTACATTAATCGAGACTCCATCAGGATTCCACCAGAGACTATCAATAAACCGCCATCAGCGGAATTGAGAGAAAATCAAAGCGATCAGGACACCCTCCCACCCTATGAGCTGCTGGATCAAATTCTGCACTACTACGTGGACGAGCATTACTCCATGGCTGACATTCTCCAACACAATTTCGACCCAGAAACAGTCAAGTGGGTAATTCGAACCGTGGACCGAAACGAATACAAACGCAGGCAGGCAGTTCCGGGACTAAAGGTTACCTCCAAGGCCTTTGGAATAGGTAGGAGAATGCCAATCGCCGCAACATTTGAGAACTAATTTGGACCGCATAGCAGTCAATGAAAATGGCAAAAACGGAAAAAGAAAAACTTGAACTCCTAGCAGCAGCTTATGGAATCCAGCCGTCTTACTCGGACATCTGGGGTAATACCCATACCATTCCATCGGAGACACTGGAACAGGTGCTGGGGGACATGGGAGTGGATGTCAGCGATCCACAAAAGGCTTTACAGCATCTGGAACATCGCTTCTGGAATCAACTAGCCCCACCGGTACTGGTGGCCTCAATCGATCAACTGCCCAGCGAGTTCCTTTTTCAACTGCCATCCAACAGTTCTCCCGGCGCAATGTCGGAAAAAGAACTCCAGGTTCGGTTGGAGATTACCGGCGAAAACACCTCCGCAATCAACCACTCCTATCATTTTGAACAGCTGAACTTCAAAAAGGATCACCAGCTTGATGGCATTACCTATGAGTGCTGGTCCTTTCCTTTCCCCGCTGCACTTTCCACTGGCTATTACCATTTCAAACTTACTGTTGCATATGAAAACCACAAGCATCAACAGACAACTCTGGTTATTATTTGTCCCGAGCAGGCCTATCTGCCGCCGGCTCTCCAAGGAGATGGCAAAAGAGCCGGAATAGCCATTTCTCTGTATGGCCTTCGCTCCCAACGCAATTGGGGGGTGGGAGACTTTGGTGACCTCAAGGAATTCATTCGCTGGGCAATCGGCTCTCTCCACGTGGATGTGATCGGTCTGAATCCCCTGCATGCCATCCCCAATCGGCAGCCTTACAACATCAGCCCCTATTTTCCCTCCAGCCGATTTTATCGAAACTTCATCTATCTCGATATTGCAGCGATGGAAGATTTTCGCTCTTCTGCCGCGGCAAATGAGTTTGTGCAGGCGGAAGCAACCCAGAATCTGATGGCCGAGCTTCGCGCCTCTGAGCTGGTGCAGTACGAGCGAGTGGCCACCTTGAAACTTCAGGTGCTCGAAAGGGTATTCCAAACATTTCTCCAAGACCATTGGCTCGACAAGGCAGGCATGACGGAACGCTCTAGGAAATTTCAAGCGTACCTCCAGAGGGAAACCGGCTTGCTGGACAATTTCGCCACCTTCTGCGCCCTTGAGGATTCTTTTCACCAAAAGGATCCTGATGCATGGGCCTGGAGGCAATGGCCGGAGCCTTTTCAGAACCCTTATTCCCAGGAGGTGCAAGAGTTTCAACAAAACCACTGGCAAAGTATACTTTTCTATAAGTACCTGCAATGGCAGGTAGAGGAGCAGCTGAAGGAAGCACAGGATCTGGCTAGATCAATGGGCGCCAGCGTTGGTTTGTACCACGACCTTGCTTTGGGTAATGACCCTGGCGGGGCCGACAACTGGGCCTACCAGGATTTATTTGTTCCGGGAGTCACGGTGGGGGCACCACCTGATGATTTTGCCCTTGAAGGTCAGGACTGGGGCTTTCATCCGCCCCACAGAGAAAAGTACCGCAGCGACGGCTACTCCCTGTTCGTCCAAGAGATCAGAAAGAACTGTCAGGCGGGTGGGGCACTAAGAATTGATCATATAATGAGGTTTTTTCGTCTCTTCTGGATCATTCAAGGACAGCGAGCGAAAAATGGAACCTATGTGGAAAACTACTACCAGGATCTCCTTAGGATTTTGGCGCTTGAAAGTGACCGAGCCAAGACCCTGATCATTGGCGAGGATTTGGGCACGGTTCCTCCTCAGGTAAGGGAAGCCCTGGCGTATCTCCGTATATTTTCCTACCGGCTTTTCTACTTTGAAAGAGACGATCAGGGTGGTTTGAGGGAACCGGGATCGTATCCGCCCTACGCTCTGGCTGCAGTGAGCACCCACGATCTTCCCACCCTGGCGGGATTTTGGACAGGAGAGGATCTTTCCTTGCGTAACAGTTTGGGCATGTTCCCCAGCGAAGACCAATTTCATGCTGCCTTGCAGAAACGGCGGAGCGAAAAAGAGGAGATCGTCCAACGACTTGTCGCCTCGGGTTTCCTGGCGAAGGAAGCGGTTAACGATCCGACATTCCATGCTGGATTTGGCGACGAACTTCACAGCGGTATCATCGGATTTTTGTTGTCAACCTCGGCAAAGTTGGTGGTTATAAGTCAAGAGGACTTGTTCAAGGATAGCAGGCAACAGAATGTGCCTGGAACAGTCACAGAGCATCCCAACTGGTCCACAAAGATGTACTATACACTGGAAGAACTGTGGCAAGACCCAGAGGTGGAAAAGTGCGTGAGGGTATTCCGACATTGGATTTCAAGTACCGGTAGGAGGATGCCACCATCCTCTTGATCGAAGCTTTCCGAACTATGAGATTTTGCCTTATGGCTGGCATGCTCTTTGCTTGTTTCCATCATTGATTGGATCGGCTCGAAGTGAGTCAAATTGAGCCAGCTAGTAATTTATACTGACCACCACCGTTCAAGGTGATGTTGCTAAGGGGCTAATAGGAAGGCTGAGACCATGGGAGCTCGGACAGGCAAGCTCACTGAGATCACCCAGAGACTGAAGAAATTTATCACCCATGATGTCCGAAAAAACCGGATTCTCGGGCTTTATCTGGTAATCGGGGTGATGGTTCTGGGATATGCTATCTACTTCATGGTTGTGATGTATAAGGATATTACCAGTGGTCCTGAGAAACGGTCTGCCGTCAAGCCCAAAGTGGAACAGGTAAGAAAAGCTCGAGCGCCCAGGAAAAAACCTCCGGTCAAAAAGAAAGCAACTGTTCCAGCTCCGAAGCAGGAAGCTCCAAAGCAAGAAGCCCCAAAGCAGGTGGAACTAACGAAAAAGGTTGCGGAAAAGCCCAAGCCTGTTGGTGGTAAGAAGCTTAACGCAAGCAAATGGAAGAGTCTTGAATTTCCGGATGGCTCCCATATTTCCTTTCCCACTGATTGGAGCCAGAGTGAAGTGAATTCCGACAAACACATTCTCCACGGAATTCGTTTGCAAGCGCCCGATAGTAAAGCAAGCTTTAAATGCTACACTCGGAGCAGGAAAATTGGGGACAATTACGCCCAGGCTTTGAAAGATACGATGAAAAGGGGCGGCTATACCACGATCAAAGAAGAGAGCAAGAAGATCAACCAGCGCGAAGTTGCGCAAATAAGTGGAACCCTGGCTGATAAACGTATGGCTATCAGCATTTTTGAGCATCAGCCTGACAGGTATTTTATCGTTAGACTGATAGCTTCAAAACAAGAGTTCGCAAAACTGCAACCATATTACGGCGCCATTGTGGACAGTTATGGCGACGCAGGTGTTTCGTCCACCTCGGCTGTATCCATTGAGCAATTGGAACAAGACCTCGAGAAAAGTATTGAAGACGAGAAAGAGTATCTGGTCGGCAGCACAGTGTATATCAAGATGCAAAACGGCGCCCTCCACAAAGGTGTGGTCATTGCTGAAGACGACAGCTCTATCACTCTTGAGAGTTTCCGCTTTGGTGGCAGGTACAGCTTTACCGTAAAGAGAACTGATATCGTGGAGATCATTCGTTAAAAGGCTATTTCCCATTCCCGCCCCTACACCTAATGATCAACTTCCTACTCTGACAAGCTCAATGAGGGTTATCTGTGGAGGAGAGAGAAAACGCATGGGCGGACCCCAGGTCCCGGTTCCCCGGCTCACATAGAGTGTACTGCCCTTGTCGAGCTGGTAAAGTCCGTTCTGGTTGGGATAGTAGTGTTTTACCACCAGATTGAAAGGAAATATCTGACCCCCATGAGTGTGGCCGCTCAATTGCAGATCAAATTGTCCCAGGGATTCATTCTCCACTGTTGGTCGATGTTTCAGCAAGATAGTAAACACTTGTGAGTTGGAACGAGCAAGTAAAACCCTTTCGCTTAGGTTGGCTGTAGCCTCTTCCTTATACCGCCTTCTTCCCACAGGGTCATCCATTCCCACAATCCTAAACAGATCGTCCTGGCTGTACTCCTGATTGCGCAACAGCATAAATCCCGCAGCTTTCAGAAACCGCTCACTCTGACTAATCCCTGCGTAGAATTCATGATTGCCCATGACGGCGAATTTGCCCAATGGGGCCTTTATCTTTGCCAACATAGCTGCCAGGTTGTCGAACCGTTCCATCTGGGCATCTACGAGATCACCACTGCAGACCAGTATGTCAGGTTTAGCTCGTTCCAACAGCCTGATAATGCGGGACATTTTCCTCTCCCCCACCATCAGTCCCAAGTGTACGTCAGATATTTGAGCAATGGTTAACGTGCTTTTGCCGGCAGGCAGTTTTGTGGTTTGCAGCTCAACCCGATCCAAGCGAATCTGCCAGGCACTAAATGCAGACCAACCTCCCAGAATGACAACACCAAGCGTTAAAAATACGAAGCTATTCTTGCCGGTCCACACAAAACGGCTGGTGGTAGATCCCGGGAGCAGGGCCAGAATCCGCATGCTCACATTGAACACATCCAGGCAAATACTCATCCAGAAGAAAAAAAAGAGCAGTCCCATCCAGGTATAGCAAATATAGGCGAGATAGCGACTAGCCAGAGGCAGTCCGTGCCGATCGAGTAACCGCACTGCTATCGGCGCAACCACCATGGCCACCAAAAACAGCGCCATCACTAAACTGAGTCCAACCCCAGGCGATAATGCGGCCCTCGCTTTAAGGAACAAGTAGAGATGGACGGCGCCATAGACGGAAAGGAAGGTTATGAGAAAACGGACCATGGTCCTTTTCTTAACATGGTTTCCCTGCTGTTTCCACTTGGAAAATCTTTAATCCGAAAGGAGGAAACTCCTGACTCCCCTAAGCTCTTGACAGCTGCCGAGACAATCCTTAATATAAGTCCTCTGTGTCTTATCCTGAGCTGAAAACCTTGCAAGAAGTTATTCACCAGAGAGAGGGAGTTAGCATGCTTGAAATTACTGAACAGGCGACCGAGAAATTGAAAGATTATCTTACAGAACGGGAGGGCGACTCGGCAATCCGTATCTTTGTCTCCCAAATTGGTTGAGGTGGCCCCTCTTTGGGGATGGCTCTGGATGAGCCAAAAGAGCAGGATCAGGTCTTCGAATTTGAAGGCGTCACCTACCTTGTCGATACCTCTTTAATGAATCAGGCCCGGCCCATCAAGGTGGATTATGTGGAAGATGCTAACTGTTCTGGTTTTTCCATCACCTCAAAGCTATCCCAACCAGACGGTTGTGGCTCCTGTAGTTGTTAGTCTGTAAAAGGACAAAAAGCCGGCTTCTATCCGTGGGAGTCGGCTTTTTATCACTCCTCCAACCACTGCCAGCCGGATTCCAGCAGCCTTTGCCGCAGCCAGATTAGTACCTTATCAAACTCATCGCGTAGGTGACCCAGAGCCTGTCCCCTATGACTCACCCGATTCTTCTCCTCGGTGTTGAGTTGCGCGAAGGTCTTTTCCAATGGTGGATAGTAAAAGACCGGATCGTAACCGAACCCCTGGCTGCCAACCCCTTCTTTCGTAATAATCCCTTCGCAGCGCCCTTCGTATACGAGAGCTGGATCCCAAGGAACTGCTATTGCGATAACACAAGCAAAGGCAGCATTGCGATTTTCCGCACTCTCAAGTTCTTGAAGTAGTTTGGCGTTATTTGCCTCATCGCTGGCGTTTTCTCCTGCGTAGCGGGCAGACCGAACTCCTGGAGCACCGCCCAGAGCCTCCACCATCAGACCCGAGTCATCGGCCAGAGCAGGTAATCCCAGGATCTTGGCGGTGAAGCGCGCCTTTTTCACTGCATTGTCTTCAAATGTTTCGCCATCCTCATCGGTTGTCGGCGTTGGCCCAAAGTCAGCCAGATTCTTGATGTCCACAGGAAAGTCGGCCAGCAGCGCCCTGATCTCCTCGGTTTTACCCTTATTCCTCGTGGCTATAACCAATGGTATTCGATTCATATGAACCTCGCGAGAATTGTGCGTTATAGGAGGTAGCTATCCTAAATCACATCGTTCATCGAGTCAAAGTAACTTCCTTGGAATATTGGAGTAATGGAGTAATGTAAAGTCCAAAATTGCCTCTTAGCCCTCTTTTTTCATCTCAATACTCCATCACTCCAATACTCCATGCTCTTACCCTTATCATTGACTTTTGTGCTGAAATTCTTTACCAAATGTAGAGGACTACAGCGGATAATCCATTTTGTGATATGGGAGAGAGGACTGGAGGTACATTGTTATGCCGATCTATGAATTCTACTGCCCGCAGTGCCACATGATTTTTAACTTCTTCTCTCGGACGATCAATACGGAAAAAATACCATCTTGTCCCACATGCGCCCGGCCCAAGCTGGAGCGGCAGATGTCCTCCTTCGCTGTACTTCGTGGCCTCAAGGAGGATCAAGAAAATGGCCTTCCTGACATTGATGAATCCAAGTTGGAGAAGGCTATGACTGCGCTAGCCGGTGAGGCAGAGCGGATCAATGAGGATGACCCAAAGCAGGCGGCCCAATTGATGCGCAAACTTACTCAGATGACCGGTCTTGAGTTGGGTTCGGGTATGGAAGAGGCCTTACGAAGAATGGAGGCCGGCGAAGACCCTGAGCAGATTGAAGCAGAAATGGGTGATTTGCTGGAAGAAGAAGATCCCCTCGTTTTTCAAGGACAAAAGAAGACCGGTAGCCGGAAGCCTCCACCCAGGAAGGATGACAAGTTATATGAGCTGTAATCACTAGGCACTATGCAGACTGATGGAAAAGCCTGGAAACGGTTCCAAAAGTCATACCGGACGAGACGAAGTCGAGATCCGGTATCCAGTAAACTATTGTTTTTTCTGGATTCCGGATAGTCGCTTCGCGCCTTCCGGAATGACGGATCTGATGCTCGTACTCAAAATATTGAGTTTTTAAGCAGCCTGCTAGACACTAGTGCCTAGTAAGGGGTGCAGGGTGGGGAGTCCGGAGGACCAATTTTGAGAATTTGGATTTGATTACGGTGTTAAACCAGATAGATACTCAGCGCTTGCTTAAAACAATTGGCTTTTTTAACCGGTTAACGAATGAGTCCTAAGAGCGAAATCCCAACTTCTAGCTTGCCAGCCGGCCTACCGCTACCCGACCGTATTCATACCTTCGATATCTCCTACCGCATCGTCCGGCCCGAGGATTTCGGCTCCTTGGGGATCGACCCTCAAGATATTCCCGTGGGCACGTATGTGGCTGAAGACCATCCCCCTTTTCTTGCCAGTCGTTTTGGTGGCAACGCCTACGGCCTTGGCATTGTGGAGCAGCTGGATAAATTGGGAGTCGGTGAGCTTGACTTTCTGGAAAGCTTTGATCTTAGCGACCCTGAGATCCTCAAGAAGAACTACCACCGTATCAACAGTATATACCGAAAACTGGGATTATTGATGCGGTTCAGTAGGCACGGCAAGCGTTACTTTCTCATTCCAATAAATTGGGTGTCTCACTCCTTGGAAGACATCAAAGACAAAGTGGATGAGATCGAGCGAGTCATAC
>JAUWKY010000342.1 GCA_030613915.1 Syntrophobacterales bacterium | reverse complement strand
TTTCATAGCGATACGTGGCCCCTTCCTCCAACTGCGCCGGGGGCTTGGAGACGATCATTGGCGGGCTGTTTTGAATGATCACCTCAATGGAGGTATTGGGGTGTCCCCAATCAGTACCATCGAAGGCGGTGGCAGCCACTTTTACTTCATCGCCTCTGCGTAAGTAGCGGTTGGGCAGAGATGGACCCTCCGGACCCACCACGGTCTCACCATTCACTATCCACTCGTAGGAGTACGTCATCGCGTCATTATCCAGATCTTTCCCACTGGCCACTGCTTTGAGTTCCGCGGTGGAAGTGGGAGGAGCGGGCCCGATAGCTACCCACTCAACAGCCGGCGGAGTATTGCCAATTATAACCACGTCAGAAGTGACCGGGTTTCTGTTACTCCCGGGCTGAACCACCCAGACTTGAATCGAGATGAAATCTCCCCGGTTAAAATGTTTCTTGGCAAGAGTATTCTGAATAGCCCCGGGAATGGGCTCGTCATTTTTCACCCACTGGTAGCCGAGCCGTGCTTCCGGATCTCCCCGAACTTCCACCTCAGCCTTCAGATTTGAATAACTTGTGGGATTTGCGGGTTCAAGCCAAATAGATCTGACCCTGGCTGTCTCTTCAGTCCCATAGCCGGATTCGGCCGACTCCTGCCTGTCATCAGCAGGTTGACTGCAAGAAAAAAATCCCACTGTCAAAAGTAAGACAATCGCTCTGCGGAACATCTTTCACCTCTTCAGTACCTCAAATCCCCCTAAATCCCCCTTTACAAAAGGGGGACTTTAATGACTCAACTCTCTCAAAACGCTACCTCCAAACGAGCCCCCCTTTATTAAAGGGGGGTGTGGGGGGATTTAGAGCAACGTCCTGGTTACGACCCTCTTGTCGCAAGCAAAGCTTGCTCCTACAAAGACTCTATTGTACACATTTACTACCTGGCTGCCAGGGAAAAACCACTTTTCTACCCGGAAGAGGAATCCAACCCATATGCCTTTATCTTATAGAGCAGAGCAGGATGGCTGATTTCCAGTATTTTTGCAGCCTGAGTGCGGTTGTTACCGGTTTTTTCCAGAGCCCTCCGAATGAGTGTTCTTTCCAGCCTCCGGCTAGCCTCCTTTATCGACAGGTTTTCGTCATTCGCCAGATATTCCACGGGTTCCGCTTTTGCTTGCAAATGAGGTGGGAGATCTGCCAACTCGATGGTACGGTCACCGGTCATGACCATGGCCCGTTCGATAAAGTTCTCCAGTTCCCGCACGTTCCCCGGCCACTCGTAACGCTGGAGGGCGCTGGCGGCCGCGGGACTGACCCCATCCACCTCTGAATGCAAGCGCTTGCTGATTTTCTCTATGAAGTGCTGAGTGAGCATGGGTATATCCTCAGAACGTGTGCGCAGGGGCGGCACCACAACATGGAGAACATTGATGCGATAGTAAAGGTCATCCCGGAAACGGCCATTCTTCACCTCTTCAGCAAGGTCTTTGGTGGTGGCCGCCAGAACCCGGATATCTATGTTGATGGATTGGTTATCTCCCACCCGCTTTATCTCCTCCTCCTGTAGTGCTCTGAGCAGTTTTACCTGCAAGGGCCGAGGTAGTTCGCCGATTTCGTCCAGAAAAATCGAGCCCCCATGAGCCTCCTGGAAAAGGCCTCTTTTGTCTCTGATGGCATCGGTAAAAGCCCCCTTTTTGTGACCGAAGAGTTCACTCTCCAGCAAATTTTCCGGAATCGCACCGCAATTAACTGTAACTAACGGCTTGTCAGCGCGGGAGCTGTTGTAGTGAATGGCTCTGGCGATGAGCTCCTTGCCTGTGCCGCTTTCCCCGGTAACGAGGACCGAAGTCTTGTACTCAGCCACCTTCTCAATGGTGGCAAAAATCTCCTGCATGGGGGGGCTGCGGCCAATCATCTGGGCAAAGCTATAGCGCTCCCGCACGCTTTGCTTCAGCAGCCGGTTCTCCCTACGTAACCGCTCCCGCTCTTCGGCTTTCCTGAGCGTAAGCATGATTTCATCAGGCTTGAAAGGTTTGGATACATAGTCATATGCACCACGTTTCATCGCCTCGATGGCAGTATCCAGGGTACCATAGGCGGACATGACGATTATCGTAGACTCCAGTTGCATATCCTGGAAGTTCTCAAGAAAGGCCATGCCGTCCATGACCGGCATTTTCAAATCACAGAGAATGAGATCATAGAAACTCTCAGAGGCGAGGTCCAGGCCCTGCTTGCCGTCAGCGGCACTGTCCACCTGGTAGCCCTCTTTCTCCAAGAGCAGGGCTAGCATATGGCGCATGTTTTCTTCATCGTCAATCACGAGAATTCGCTTTTCTTCCATCGTCATATTACCTTGATCCTTACTGCTTACTGCCTGCTGGCTGCTGAAAAAGCCTGGAAACGGCCCCAAACGTCATACCGGACGAGACGAAGTCGAGATCCGGTATCCAGTAGTTTATCGTTTCTTTCTAGATTCCGGATAGTCTCTTCGCGACTTCCGGAATGACGAATTGGCTGCTCGCACTCAGGTGGTTCGACACGGTGACGCGGAGAAACGGCGAGTTTTAATAATCTCCTTGTCTCCGTCTCACCCCATCTCCGTCTCGCCCCTTCGCCCTCTCTCCGTGTCAGTCTTTTCCTGCCTTCTGCTCACTGCCTTCTGCCCGCTGCGCTCTGCCTGCTGTCTTCTGCTCGGAAACTGGCAGCAGGATTCGACAGCTACCAGCGGTCACGAAGACAGCAAGGCGAGGATCGCAGGATCATGGACAGGATTGGTGCGCTGTGGGATCGTGCCGAGAGGATCCTGGAGC
>JAUWKY010000255.1 GCA_030613915.1 Syntrophobacterales bacterium | reverse complement strand
ACAGAGGATACCGCCGACACCCTGGGTGAGCTGGCCAAGGAGACAGGATGTCCTTTGGCGATTCGAAGCAGTGACGGCTATGATGGTCTGATTGCCCTCAGTGATAAGCTCACCGGCATGGGTCTCAAGGATCTGGTGCTGGATACCGGTGCTCGGACCGCCAAGCAGGCTTTCGAGGACCAGACGGTGATTCGCAGGGCAGCGGTGAAGCAAGTCTTTCGGCCGCTGGGATTCCCAACCATCACCTTTCCGTGTGAGATGGCCGACAACCTCATGGATGAAACCCTGCTTGCCGCCATGTTTGTCGCCAAGTATGCAGGTTTTATCGTCATGAGCGATCTGGAGGCCTACAGCCTCTTCCCGCTCTTGCTGGAGCGACTCAACATCTTTACTGATCCTCAGCGACCAATGACAGCCGAACAGGGGGTCTACCCCATTGGCGATCCCGATGAGAACTCGCCGATGCTGGTGACCTGTAATTTCTCACTGACCTACTTCATTGTCTCCGGTGAGATTGAAGGAAGCAGGGTGCCAAGCTGGCTGGCCGTTTGTGATACTGAGGGATTGAGCGTGCTCACCGCCTGGGCCGCCGGCAAATTCACCGGTGAGACCGTAGCCACAGCCCTCACCAAGATGGGTGCCGCTGACAAGGTCGCGCACAAGAACCTAGTCATCCCAGGTTATGCGGCGGCTATCAGCGGTGAGCTGGAAGAGGAGCTGGGGGACTGGAAGATCCTGGTCGGGCCGCGGGAAGCAGCCCACATCCCCAAGTACCTGAAAGAGTGGAAACCAGAATAATCTCACACCTGAACGCATTTTGTACTGAGCTGGTAGCTATTCCTAATATCTGAAAAGCATGGACTCGGTCCAGGGCCTCTGCGGCCCCGGGGCCGTAAGCATATTGCTTCCCAATTATCTGTAGTATAATCAGAGTGTCCATCTTACTGGTAAGGGGCTGGTGGTTTTGTTGTCAGACTGCACCGGGCCCTCATTTTACTGGTGAAGGGGAAGGAGGGTTTATGATTCTTATTGGCGAAAATATGAACATCATGAGTATCAAGTATGGCAAGGCCATGAAGGAAAAGGACGCCAAGGTTATTCAGGAACTGGCAGTCCAGGAACAAGAGGCTGGGATGGACTATGTTGACCTCAACATCGGCCCCGCCGGTAGAATTGGTGAGGAGTTGATGGAGTGGATCGTTAAGACTGTCCAAGAGGTTGTGGATCTGCCCTGTGCTTTGGATACCTCAAATGTTGGCGCCATCAAGGCGGGCCTCAAAGTTCACAAGGGGCGGGCACTGATCAACTCGATCTCGGCCCGTGAGGACAGAATGGAAGCCCTGCTACCGCTAGCCAAGGAATTCGACGCCGATTTTGTGGGTCTGCTCTGGGGCCCGGAAGGTATGCCCAGAGATGAACACGAGCGCGGCGCTCTGGCCGAGGTTGTCAGAACCAGTGCTGCGGCCCTTGGAATCCCCATGGAGCGCATCTTCCTCGATCCCATTGTCACCCCGGTAAATGTTCAGCAGAATCAGGTGATGGCCCTCTACACCTTTATGACTGATTACTACAGCGCCGGTGTTTTTGAAGGCTGCACCACCACCTGCGGGCTCTCCAATGTTTCCAACGGACCCCCGGAACACCTGAGGCCCATCCTTAATCAGACCTATCTGATCATGATCAAACGCAATGGTATGGCTTCTGCTATCGTGGATGTTTTCGACACCGAATTGCATAAGTTTGCCCGCGGCGAGCACCCGGAAATTGAGCAGTTGGTCTATAAGGTCTGCGATGGCGAGGATATCGACATGAGCAGCCTCAGCAAAGAAGAGGGGGACTACGTTAAAACAGCGCGCGTTCTGTTAGGACAATCACTGTATTCGGATTCCTGGCTGGAACTTTAGCAGCACCGATGTTCACAAAAAGAACTCCCCTTCATCTAGGAGGGGAGTTTTTTTTTGCATACGGGGAATTTAACCACAGAGACCACGGAGCACACAGAGAATTCTCATAATGCATATGTATTTAGCTCCGCACGATAACCACATGACCCCCCTCCCTCTAGAGACTGTGTCGCAATCTGTCATCCCGGCCAAGTCCCGCAAAGCGGGACGCGAGCCGGGATCCAGACAACGTCCCCGCGAAGGCGGGGAACCAGACATCAAATGACTATATTGAACCTCTACTGGATTCCGGATCTCGCCCGCCTTAAGCGGTCTCGTCCGGAATGACGGGTTCGGCAAATTTTGACATAGTTTTCCAGAGGAGAAGAAATTCTTGCGGAGCTTAGTTTATAGTCGTTTCTCATATTAAGTATTAAACTATTTGCCCCTCCGAGATCTCTGTGTTCTCTGTGGTTCAAATGTCCGGTTCGTAATTAGGCAGCTTCTGCTCCATAATCTCCAGATTTTCCTTATACAAAAGGAGGGCCTGAAGAAGGGAGTCGCGTTCCACCACTGCGTAGCGGTCCGGACCGCGACTCCAAAGGAGTTTGAGCTGGAGTTTTTTCTGATAGAATGTGACACCATCCTCAGTGGGATGGGAGAGGATGAATTTATTCTCCGCTAATCCGCTGGCGAGGTGGTGCTGAGCGGCGAAGAAAAAGAGGGCTGCCGCAGGCAAGGAGACAAAGCGGTGGTCAGGGCCGAGTTTGTTCCAGGGAGCAGTCTCGATGTTGTATATTACAGTTGGACCAACCTCGGAGATCTCAACCGTCAAGGCAGCCTGGATCTGGGTTGAGAGGGGATTTACCTGCAACGGTGGCTCCTGGCCGGTACACTCGGTCAACAACTCAGGAAAATCGGCAAATCGGGTCAGTAATATGAAGGTCTTTTCAGAACTACTCGCATGGCGGTGGAGAAGTTCCAAGACAAAAGGACGGCGATACCATTCCAATTTACGTAAAAACTCCCAGACCTCCAAATCCCAATCAGCAAAAAGTCTGCTATTATGTAGGTCCAGAGGAACAATGGTGGCTGGGACCAGGAATTTGCTTTCCCGGTGAAGAATTACGCTCGTATCCTGCGTAGGTAAAGGTGAGGTGAGGCTGTTGCTAGAGGTCATTTACCATTCCGATTACGAAAAGGATTTCGTGCCTGGCTCTTTAGAGGGGCCAGAGCGCGTTGCAACCATTCGCAGCAGTCTACAGAAATACCAGCCATTTATCAAACCGGAACCGGCGTCTGAAGCTGAACTCAATTTGGTTCACGAACCGACCATGGTGGCGAGGCTCAGAAGCAGGCGGTTGCTTTTGGAAACGGTGTTGATCGCTGTTGGTGGAGCCATCCAGTGCGCCAGGGCGGCGGTGGAGGGAAGACCAGCTTTTGGGCTGCTGCGACCTCCCGGGCACCATGCCGACCAAAGCGGATCATGGGGCTTTTGTTATGTGAACAACATGGCCATCGCAGTTAGAAAATTACGCCAGGAAGCTGATCTGCGCTGGGTGGTGATCGTTGATCTGGATCATCATGTGGGTGATGGCACCCAACGTATCTTCGCTTCAGATTCTGAAATCTTGGTGCGAAATGTTGAGGCTGTTGAGCGGGAAGAGTATTTGGAGAAAGTACAGAGTGTCTTGCAGGTTATAAGGAAGGCCGAGTTGTTGGCTGTGTCAATGGGATTTGATACCTATGAGCGGGATCTCGGTGGTCTCCTGAAGACCGAAGATTATACCCTCTTGGGCTCCTGGCTGCGCCAGGCCTCGGAGCGTCTCTGTGAGGGACGGCGCTTTGCTTTACTAGAGGGTGGATATTATTTGCCGGACCTGGGCAAGAATGTCCTCGCTTTTTGTGAAGGATTTGAGTAAAGGCGCATAGGGAAATACAGCAGGCAGCGGGCAGCAGGCAGCAGGCAGAGGACAGGGGTCGCGCCTGATAATTTCGAAATCCGCAATTCGCAATCCGAAATTACCAAAGAGTATTGCCAGAAAAGGAGGCAAAGAGATGGTGCGGTTGAGGCGCTCGGTACTCTCAGTGCCGGGAAGCAGCGACAAAATGATTAGCAAGGGCCTGGAGTTGCCGGCAGATGAGATCA
>JAUWKY010000198.1 GCA_030613915.1 Syntrophobacterales bacterium | reverse complement strand
TCAGCTTCTGAGGACTCGGCACAAAATGCTGGGGTCAAACTCTCTAGGTTGGTACTAAACATCTTGCCAATATGTGAACTTCTCGAGTTTTTGCTATATGAACAGCATATGTAAACGCCACGCCACATCCTTTCCTTTTATCACTGGCTTCCAGAGCACACCAGTGACGATATGGATCAACTTGACCAGATGCACCCAAACGCACCCTATACGCACTCAGCCTCCCACCCTGAGAAGTCCCAACCTGATTTTCTCCAATAAAAAAGCCACCTTACGGTGGCCTTTCTTTCCATGGTGCCGAAGGGGAGACTCGAACTCCCACGGGCTAATACCCACATGACCCTGAACCATGCGCGTCTACCAGTTCCGCCACTTCGGCACTTCAAAAATGGTGTTGCCTGCGGAGCAGAGTTAATGTATTCTTACACTCTTTCTTTGTCAAGCTGTAAAATTGGCTTGGTTTATCCCCAAAATGTGAGCAGCTGGAGGTCCATATAATTCCCATGGAAGTGATTGATGGCATAGACAATATCAAGCGGTCCTTTCGTAATCCAGTGATCACCATTGGCAACTTCGATGGTGTACATATTGGCCACTTGAGCCTCTTTCAACGTGTCAAGGAAGTAGCCAAGGCTTTGGAAGGTGAATCGATCGTCATCACCTTCAATCCGCACCCCACCAAAGTGCTTTATCCGTCCAATGGACCGCCGCTCATTACCCCGCATGAACAGAAAATGCTACTCATTGAAGATGCTGGCATCGATGTCTTTATGGTTATCGAGTTTACCCATGAATTCGCCAAGATGACTGCGCCCGAATTCGTCCACAAAATCATTCACCAACAGATAGGTACTCGGGCGGTGGTGGTTGGGCCGGATTACCGCTTCGGCTATAAAAGAGAAGGAGACATTCCTGCTCTCACCCGAATGGGTGAGGAACTGAATTTTGAGGTCCACGTGGTCACTGATCTCACCACCAACGGCAGGGAAGTGAGTTCCAGTACCATTCGTGAATTTGTTTTGGCTGGTGACCTTGATAGTGCCCGGAAAATGCTAGGTCGTGACTACCAGGTGGCTGGCAAGGTGATCCGGGGTCGCGATCGGGGAGGCCGTCTTCTGGGCTTTCCTACAGCCAACCTCCAACTGGTTGACGAACTCACCCCTAGACCGGGTGTTTACGCCACTGAAGTGATCATTGATGACCAACTCTATGACGGGGCTACCAACATCGGCTACAGTCCCACTTTCCAAAATGGAGCCTTCTCGGTGGAAACCCACATCATACACTTCAATAAAGATATCTATGGGAAGGTTATCCAGGTGCGTTTCATTGAACGGCTGCGTGATGAAAAGACATTCTCCGGCCCCGAGGAGTTGTCCGACCAGATCCGTAAGGATGTTGAAAAGGCCAGGGAAGTGCTTGCGGAGTACCGCAAGGAGTCCAGAAACAAAGTCTAATCTAGAGAAGGCGGGGCACCAGGCATAGCCTCTCCTCCATGGCCTCAACCAAAGAGTGCAGGTTGTCACCATTAAGGGCGGAAATGGTGATTGCCTGATTGCGTTTGCGCAGGTTCTCCACGTACTCTCGATCCTGCACCAAATCCACCTTGTTGAAAACCCGAAGCATTGGAATAAGGTGCAAATCAAGCTTTGCCAATATTTCCTCCACCGCCAACATCTGTTCCTCGAACATAGGATTGCTCACATCAATCACGTGCAAGAGTAAGCCCGCATGACTCAACTCTTCCAAGGTCGCACCGAACGCCTCCATCAAATCACTGGGAAGGTCACGGATGAAACCAACGGTATCAGTTATGATGGCCTCCTGATCGCGTGGAAAGCGTAACCTGCGGCTTGCGGGATCTAGAGTTGCAAAAAGACGATCTTCCACCTGCACCCGGCTGCGAGTCAAAATATTGAGCAGCGTGGATTTTCCCGCATTGGTGTAGCCAACGATGGAAATGACGGGGAGGCCGGTGCGCAGCCGCAGTCCTCGTCTCTGGCCGCGTTGTTTCCTGATTTGCAGCAGTTGCTTCTCCAACCTGGCTATGCGATCTCGAACCCTTCGTCTGTTGATTTCCAGTTTGGTCTCACCCGGCCCCCTACTGCCGATGCCACCCGTGAGCCGCGACAAGGCATCGTCTTTGACCACCAATCGCGGTAGCATGTACTTCAACTGTGCCATCTCCACCTGAATCTTGCCTTCCCGGCTTTTGGCCCGTTGGGCAAAAATGTCCAGGATAAGCTGGGTTCGGTCGACAATTCGAAGCTCGGTAAAATCGGTGATGGAGCGCATCTGTGATGGATTAAGATCCTGGTCAAAAATCAAGAGATCAACCCCTGACTGCAGGGCCTGCAGCACGAGTTCGCTAAGCTTACCGCGTCCCATCAGATATTTGGGATGAACCCGCTGCTGCCGCTGGATGATGCGTTCGGCAACAGCAATACCTGATGAGCGGGCCAACTCGGTCAACTCCTCCATGAATGCTTCAGCCTCAGCGCGAGGTCCACTTGCCACACTGACGAGTATTGCCCGATCTTGATTTCCTTTTACTTCAACCAAGGCTTGTTTTCGAGCAAACTCGCTCTCTAGGGACTGTACCAGTTGGAGGAAATCCAGTTTTGGTTCGTGGGCGGAAAGCTGATCCAAGAGGAGCCATCCTTTACCGTTGACGTTCTCCGGCAGCAGGTGGGCCCCGAGCAAGCGACGAGCACCGCCGTGCTCGTCCACCTCCAAGACCACCATGAGATCCAACCGCAAGAAGACCAGGTCCATAAAATCATCTTCGGTTAGAGGTTCACCTTTCAGATGGGTGTGGACGCATCGCAGGCCGCGGAGCCGACTGCTGTGGCCACGGGTGGGAGTAAGTTCAGGAATGAGTATGGAGCGATGGTCGCCTACGATCACCCGCTCGATTTCGCCCCTACGATTAATCAGCAAGCCAAGCTGTCGATTGGTTTCAAATGAGAGTCTTGCCAGAGTGCGAGAGAGATCGGGTGTGATAATATCCTGGGGGGACAAACGTCGACGGTATAATCGCTGCAACCGTTTTAGGTAACCGGCCCCAAGACCGGCGGTGTGACCAAAGACTTTTCGGATTGGTGCTTCTCCTTGAGTTTTGTTTGCTTATGTGTATTGTAAATCGCTACGAACAATTATGCAATAGAGGTCATTTTATGCTCACAGCTCAAAGGAGTTCGTCAATTAGTTGATTAGAGAATTAGGAAATTGGAAAATTAGTCAAATCGTTCGAATCGCGGCTAGAAAGCCGCTCCCACAGGAAAATCTAACAGCTGTCTTTCTTTCCTCTGCCCTCTGACTTCTGACTTCTGCGCAAAGCGCTAACCGCTTTGCGCTCTGCGATCCTCAACTCTGACCGCTTTGCCTGGAGAGCGAGGTATTGTGTTGGCCTGCACCAGCTCTACCGTGGGTGTGACGAGCAGTTCGTTGCGCAGTTCATGAGTAATCTTGTCTTGAAGCCGGTTTAGAAAGCGCATGTTTTCCTTGAAAATATCGGGGTGCACCTCCACCTGTATGCGCATGGTGTCCATCTCGGCCACCCTCTCAAGGATGATCAGGTAGTTTTGACCCACTTCAGGGATCTCCATCAGTGCCTGTTCCACCTGAACCGGAAAAATATTTACTCCCTTGATGATGAGCATGTCATCAGTCCGGCCTTTAATGCGATCAAGGCGACTGTGAGTGCGGCCGCACGGGCACGTCCCCGGGAGAATGCGAGTGAGGTCGCTCGTGCGGTAGCGAATAATCGGCATGGCCTCACGGGTAAGTGTGGTTAAGACCAGTTCTCCTACCTTGCCGGGCTCAACAAGCTCCAGTGTCTCTGGGTCGATGATCTCCACAAAGAAGGCGTCCTCCCAGATGTGCATCCCCCACTTTTCAGGACACTCAAAAGCCACTCCCGGCCCGTTCATCTCTGAAAGGCCGTAGGAATTGAAAGCTTCCAGCTCAAAGTATCGCTCCACCCGCAGCCTAATTTCTTCTGAATGGGGCTCTGCGCCCAGGAAAGCAATGCGCAGCTTCAGATCACGGCGAGGATCCACCTCCAACTCTGCCAACACTTGCATAAGCCGCATGGCATAGCTTGGAATCAGATGAATCACAGTAGTGCCAAACTCCTGCATCAGAAGGATCTGTCTCTTGGTGTTGCCGGTCCCCGATGGGATGGTCAAGGTCCCCAAACGCTCCCCGCCATAATGAAACCCTAGCCCGCCGGTGAAAAGCCCATACCCAGTGAGGTTTTGAAAAACGTCATCTTGCCGCACGCCGGTCATATACATACATCGGCTGACCAGATCTGCCCAATTTTCAATGTCTTTCTGGCTGTAAAAAACCACTGTCGCCTGGCCCGAGGTCCCAGATGATGAATGGAGCCGGATGACATCTTTCAAGTCCACACCAAGGAGGCCGTAGGGAAAATGGGACCGCAAGTCGTCCTTGCTGGTGAAGGGGAGTCGGTGTATGTCCTCTATTCGCTGAATACTTTCAGGCTTGATTCCTTTCTCGGCAAAAACCTTGCTGTAGTGAGGGGACTTACTCGCCTGAGCCACCGTCCACTGCAATCGCTCCAGCTGCAGCCTTTTGAGGGTTTCCGGGGACATGGTTTCCAATTCTTGATTCCAGTACACAGCCATCAAATCCTTCGTCTCAGGTGAGCTATCTTGGCCGCTGCGGAGACCGGCCCTACAGTCAGCGATCTCCGGCAAAGGCGGAGGCTTGATTTGTGAACCGCTCAAAGCGGTTGTAAAACCTAGAGAGCCACCTAAAGGTGGCTGTCATTAAGACAGGTTCTAATAGAATTGCCCCATCTTGAAATCCCCCCTAACCCCCCTTTACTAAAGGGGGGAACTTGATGGAATCACTTCAAAATCATCCCCCTTTTGTAAAGGGGGATCGAGGGGGATTTTACTAGCCTGTTTCTTCAAATGCCAAGTTGTCAAACCGGGTGTACTGGGT
>JAUWKY010000177.1 GCA_030613915.1 Syntrophobacterales bacterium | reverse complement strand
CCAGGAAGGACGGCCATATCCGTGGTCGCAGCAAGTGATTCATGAAATATCCGGGCTCGGAAATATTCTGGCATAGGAGTTGCAAAATCCGTCTAGAGTAGTGAGACTTTCTCCCGTTCAGCCAAGAAGTTTGCAGATCTCAAAATGCTAGTTTTTCTACCGACTTAAAGCTATTTGAACTTGCTCGGGCACCAGGGTGAGACTTCAAAGCTGCTATCAAGGAGGTATAGCTTTGGATACATCACAGTGGAATGAAGCGCGAAAATACCCCAGGAGTAAGGGGAGTTGGCCCGTGGTTATACTCACAAGCCGTTGTGCCTTGATAGCGGAGACAAGAAATATCAGCCCGCAAGGGGCCTTCATTTTCTGTGAACGGCCGCTTCCTCCCGAGGAAAAGATCAGGGTACTCATCATGTTCCCGAACAGCCGTTACCTGGAGATCACTTCCGAGGTGACCTGGTCCTATCCCTACGGTTCAGACAAAGACGCTACCCCCAGTGGCATGGGTGTCCGATTTCTCGAGATTTCCGAAGCAGCCCGTGAATTCATTGCCTCCGTATCTTCAGGCTATCTCCAGGCAGAGTTCGAGAGAGGTAGTCACCTCGATTAGCGCGGTTCTCGGATGGGCACTAATTAGATCGTTTCCAGGCGAGCCTGGGCCTGAAACTCTGCGGGAGTAATCTCGTAAAGAGCATCTAACAAAGATACGATGAAGGAGCCCGGAGAACTTGTTTTGGTCCCGGCATGCTCTCCAGCCAATCCAAAGAAGGCAAGACCTGCAGAGGTGGCTTCAAGCGGGTCATTTGTTACGCTGGCAAAGGCTGCGATTGTTACGGTAGCTGCGCATCCGGTGCCCGTCACAGAACCGAGCATCGGATGGCCGTTAGAGCAGCGAATCACCCTCTCTCCATCTGTGATCAGATCCACCGGGCCTGTGATGGCAGCAACTGAGTCGATCTCTGTGGCCACCTCTCTAGCTGTCTCAAGGGCCTGCTCAGCTCCATGAGCAGTCTCAACGCCTTTCGTTTTAATGGAATCCGAGGCGATGGAGAGGATCTCTGAACCGTTGCCACGTACCACTGTTAGTCTCAGCTCTTTTACCAGGTTCCTGAATGTATTTGTTCGAAGGGACGTCGCCCCAGAGCCCACCGGGTCCAGAATGATGGGCACGCCGAGTTCGTTTGCTCTTCGGCCCGCTTTTAGCATTGATTCAATCCAATGTTTTGAAAGGGTGCCGATGTTTATCACCAAAGCGCTGGCAAGCGAAACCATCTCTTCCACCTCATCTGCGGCGTGAGCCATAACTGGTGAAGCTCCCATTGCCAGGAGTGCGTTGGCGGTAAAATTCATCACCACATAATTAGTGATGTTGTGCACCAGAGGTCTTTCATCCCTCAGCTTTTCCAGCAACGACTTCAGATCATAATCTGACATTCTAATCTCCCTGAGATTCTCGGTGGGCAGTGCCCACCCTACGTTCTACTGAAATCCGCAATCTAAAATCTATCCTCTGACCTCTACCTATTACAACAAATGACAGCGACGCGTAATGACCTAATGACGGCGAAGCCAAATGACGCGCAACGCGCTTCTGCCCTCCTTCTTCTCTTTTTTGAAATCCGCAATCCAAAATCCGAAATCTGCCTGCTGCCCGCTGCCTACTGGCTCTTCACCATTTCACATATCTTACCAACTCAGAGAGCGGCTTTCTTTTCTTTCGAGGGGGTCGATCTGCTGCGTAGCCTAGAGGGGTGAAGGCAATCGGCTCAATACCGTCTGGCAAGCCTAAAACTTCCTTTGCTGCCGTAGGATCAAAGGCCGCAATCCAACAGGTTCCGAGCCCTGAAGCAGTGGCGGCCATTATCAGATGATCCATGACAATGGCAACATCCACGTCGTTGTAGTTTTTCCCGTCTTTCCTGACCCAGTTTTTAGCAGGAATACCACAGGCACAGATGACAATCGGCGCCTCCACGAACCATAATTTACTATAGATTCTCAGTAGCTCTGCTTCGCGGTCTGCAGTGTGAATGACGATTAACTGATATGGCTGCCGGTTTGCTGCCGTTGGGGCCAGCCGGGCAGCCTCGAGAATTCTGTCCAGCTTTTCTTTTTCCACTGGATCTGGTTTGTAAGAGCGTACACTGTATCTCTTCCTTGCCAGTTCAAGAAAATCCATCGCTCCACCTCGCGATTCTGCAGTCATTGCGTCATGGGGGCATCTATCATTTGTCATCGGCTACTGCTTGCTGTTTGCCGCAAAGCAGACACCATGAGCTATGCTCTGTCATACAGGCGAACATCATCTAGCAGAACATATTGATTTCTTAACAAAAAGATGGCTCTTTTGCAAGGAGATGGACGGGCAGGATGAAATGTGAGCAGTCGGTCTATTTTAACCGTTGACACCGGTTTCATTTCCGACTAGAATACTTGCAATTTCCAACTTGGGGAGACCGAATTCCTTGATACGACCTTCTGGCAAGATACTCGCCCTGATAATCATCATCTGTATTTTAGGTGTGGGGACTGTTACCGCAAATGCCCGTAGTATGTCCGGGTGCTGTGTCCAGGCCGATAGTCGGGACTTGCGCTCCGGGCCTGAGTTCGACGGTCATGTTCTGACCTCAGGTTGCTGCGCCACCCTTAAAAACTCTCCCTGCTATTTGATGTCAGACCTTGCCTTAGAGGTCCGGGTATCTGCCATTTCCTCCTCACCCAGTGCTGAAAACACCACTTCGGTCGACCTTGCTGCCTCTGCGCTAGGTGGTCTCTTCTTACCTGATTCACCCCGGTATACCGCCGACCCTTCAGGGGTTCTTACCACTGACCAGAGCGTCCCTCTCTACCTTCGAAACCTTTCACTCCTGATCTAAGCCGCAATAATTAGTCCCGTTGCAACAGGATCTCTATGGCCTCCTGTAGCCAATCCTCGCCGGTGGCGAGCTGAGACAGAGGCCACGGGGCTTATTAATCCTCGGCTGTTCCTAATTCAATTGTTGCACCACTCGCCTTCATTCTCTCGCCACGACGGCAGAGGAAATTTTCTCTGATGCCAAGGCAACAATCGAACTAACTAGTTTCCATCCGGAAATCAGCGTCGGGGGTGTCATTCTGAGGAGTGTAACGACGAAGAATCTCATCGCTAGCTTGTTCTCTGGAGATTCTTCGCTACGCTCAGAATGACAATACATCGTTTCCGGATGCACACTAACTAATGCCACCTAAATTAATTCTTAAGGAAGCTAAGGTGGTTTTAGAAAAAGCCGTGTTGTTGAAAAGAAGAAATGGAAGGACCAAAGGGGGAACTCAATGGCTAAGCGAACAAAAAAGAATTTTTGCTCCAAATGCGGAAATGCAATTAGAGCAAGAGAAAGCTTCTGCTCAAATTGTGGAAACAAAACATCCAACAGGAGGGGTGGGGCTAGGAAGACTCATAACTGGAAATGGATAGCAAC
Organism: Syntrophobacterales bacterium; assembly: GCA_030613915.1. GTDB lineage: Bacteria > Desulfobacterota > Syntrophobacteria > BM002 > BM002 > BM002. The sequence goes on along the minus strand of JAUWKY010000177.1, from coordinate 2,080 downwards.
TACAGTTGTCGCTATTGCCGCTTTGATTTCAGTCGTCGTATCAGGCATAAGTTCAAATAAACAAAAAGCTGTTAATGTTGCCCATAATAATTCTCAAATTCAGAGTGTAGTTTCTGCATTTGACTGTTCCTGCGGCCAGTGTGACAAGACCTTGGCCAATTGCGACTGCCCCACAGCCAAGGATACGACAGAGTATGTCGCCAAATTGGTTGGTGAAGAAAAATATTCTCGTAAAGAAGTTATCTCTAAGGTGAATGAGCGCTACGGGCATTTGATAAGCGCTAGTGGGATGAAGGGAGGCTGATTGCGATTGATCTGAGGGTAAAACATCTACAAGGACCATCTACCCAAGGAGTAATGCTCCACAGCATCATGAAGAAATTTTGAAACTGTAAAAAATATATAGTGAAGGAACACTGGAGAAAAGAGTATGACTGAAATCGGATATTATTCTTTGTTAGTTGCCCTGTGCATGTCAGCTTATTCAGCTTTAACCTCTATTTTTGGGATCAGAAGCCGAAAAGCAGAGGTGATTGCCAGTTCTGAAAATGCTGCCATCACTGTCTTTGGTTTTCTCACCTTGGCCGCCGTGGCCATGATATATGCTCTGGTAACAAGAGACTTCCAAATAGAATATGTATGGAAGTATACGAGTCGCAGTCTACCGATGACCTACACCGTAGCTGCTTTCTACGCAGGCCAGAAAGGCTCTCTTCTCTTTTGGGGCTGGCTTCTCTCCATATTTGCCGCAATTGTGATTTCCCAAAACAGAAGAAAGAACCGGGAGCTATTACCCTATGTTCTAACCGTCTTGATGACGACCACCTTCTTTTTTGCTTTTCTACTGATTTTCGTGACCAATCCATTCGAGACGCTCAATCACGTGCCTTTTGATGGCCAGGGCTTGAACCCCATGCTGCAAAATCCCGGCATGTTGTTTCATCCCCCTACCCTATTCTTAGGTTATGTCGGCTTTACCGTACCTTTCGCCTTTGCGATAGCAGCCCTCATTACTGGGCAGCTCGGAGACGTTTGGATAAAAACCACCAGGAAGTGGACGATTTTTGCATGGTTTTTCTTGACAGTCGGTAACTTGCTGGGAATGGAGTGGGCCTATGTAGAGCTGGGATGGGGCGGCTACTGGGCCTGGGATCCGGTGGAAAATGCCTCATTTCTGCCCTGGATCATTGGAACAGCCTACTTGCACTCGGTGATGATTCAAGAAAAACGGGATATGTTGAAGGTCTGGAATATCGTTCTGATTCTTCTCACATTTCTCTTAACAATCTTTGGAACCTTCATCACGCGAAGCGGGATCATAGCTTCCGTTCATTCTTTCGGACAATCATCACTAGGTTGGATTTTTCTGGGATTCTTAGTCGTAGTGCTTTTGATATCGTTGGCTCTCCTCATCTATCGACTTCCTGATTTACGAAGCAAAAACCAACTGGATTCCTGGCTCTCCAGGGAAAGTAGCTTCCTTTACAATAATTTGCTCCTTGTTGGTATAGGTTTCACCGTACTTTGGGGTACACTTTTCCCTATAATATCCGAGGCTGTCCGAGGTATGAAAATTACTGTGGGCCCACCCTTCTTTAATGCGGTAATCACGCCCATAGGTTTGGCATTACTCTTACTGACAGGGGCGTGTCCCCTGATCGCTTGGAGACGATCCACGCTTGGAAAGTTTTTGAGGAAGATTCTCTTCCCCTCCATTTTCCCCGTTGTCGGGGCAGTTATATTATATGTGTCGGGAGTGCGTTCGGTTTATGCCTTGATATCGTTCAGTTTATGTATTTTTGTTCTGGCAACCCTCTTTCTCGAGTTTTTCAATGGTACCAGGACACGACATGAGGTGTTCAATGAGAATTACCCCAAAGCGTTATGGAATTTAGTGGCAAAGAATAAAAGACGATACGGTGGCTACGTTATTCACGTTGGTGTTGTGCTGGCATTCGTGGCAATTACCGGAAGTGCTTTTAACACTGAAAAACAAGTAACCGTAAAGCCAGGAGAATCGTTTGATATCAGTAAATACAGATTGAGATATGATGCCCTCTCCAGTTATCCCACAGCGAAT
>JAUWKY010000196.1 GCA_030613915.1 Syntrophobacterales bacterium | reverse complement strand
TCTCCTATTGACTGAAATTCATCATTTCATTATCTTAACCCTGACGTTGCATACCCACGCCGAGGAAAAACGCGTCAGAGTGCGCCAAATGTGGGCGCGCGCAGGCTGGGACAGGATGAACAGTACTTGACCGTACGTGAGATCCTGTCCGAGGCGAGCACGCTCGCGGATGGCGCACTATCACGCGAGCGTAGCGATTTTTACCGGTTTGGGTATGCAACATTAGGGTAAAGACAGACTTTCAAAGTAAGAGACAAAGGAGCGAGGAGGTACGATGTCCAATCGTATCCGAAGATTTTTTGGCAATGACATATGGTTGGTTGAAATTGATAAACTGCCACGCCTCAAAGGCTTCCTTTATAAGCAATTGCAGCTTGCGACCTACGTTTGGCAAGAGTTCTGGCGGGACAACAGTTTGCTGCGAGCTTCCGGTCTCACCTATACCACCCTGCTAACCCTGGTGCCTCTTCTGGCTCTTATGTTCGCACTGTTGAAAGGACTGGGGGTGCAACGGGCCCTGGAACCCTTCATCCTAGAGAGGCTCACAGGCGGCTCCCACCCGGTCACCGAATACATTATGGAATACGTCTCCCGTATCCACGTGGGTTCACTCGGTACTCTGGGAATAACATTTCTTTTCGTTACCATGATTCTGGTACTGACCAACATTGAAATGGCCTTCAACCAGATCTGGGAAGTGGATCGCGGCAGACCCTGGCTGAGAAAATGCAGCGATTATCTGGGCTTGGTGGTGATCCTGCCAGTAGCCATGTTTGTGGCCGTGAGTCTGACAACCTTTGTAAAGAGCCATCTCGTAACCCAGCAACTTTTATCCATAGACTTCTTGGGCCGACTTTATGTGTATGTGCTGAAACTGGCCCCATTTTTCGTGATGTGGTTGGCCTTCTCCTTCGTCTATCTTTTCATGCCCAACACGCGGGTGAACCCGATCTCCGCCTCCGCTGGCGGGATCATAGGTGGAACCCTCTGGCAGTTCTCGCAGTGGGCCTATATTCACTATCAGTTTGGCTTTCAAACCTATGGTGCTATCTACGGCGCCCTGTCACAGCTCCCCGTGCTCCTCATATGGGTCTTCGTTAGCTGGGTCATCCTACTATTAGGCGCAGAGATCGCTTTCGCCCACCAGAATCTGGCAAAGTTCCGTTTAAAACAGCGGTGGCGAGCGCAGCCCACCGGAAATAAAAGTTATTGGGGACTGCAGTTACTCCTTTTGGTTGGCAAATGTTTCGAGGCGGGCAAACCGCCGCCAACAATAATGGAACTGGCAGAAAGAATGCAAATACCGGCGGAGGAGACGAGGGCGATCACGGAGCGTCTTGAGAATCTAGGAGCTCTCAAGGCGAGCGGGGAGAATGGCTTTGAAGTCCTGCCGGCAATAGACCTGAAGCACCTCATGGTTTTTGATCTAGTGGAAGGACTCGAAGAGAGGAAGTCAATCGAGGGCGCCACAGCCCCGAACGGCTACGGGGATATTGTACAAGAAATTCTCAGCCTCGTCCGTGAGCAGGGGAGAGAGGGAGTTGAAGGTCTGAGTGTGGCCGCTCTGCTGGCTAGAGCCAAAGAGGAATTCGCCGACAGCGAAGATGAGACTGATGACCTTAGCGCGGAAACTGACGAAATCACAGACGGTGAAGTCAGCGCAGAACTTGGGGTAAATCAGGTGGAGAAGTGAGTGGCCACAGTGGCCACATCAGCCAAATGGGGGGGGTCTAGATACGTCTTTCTAAGCTTTGCCACCCTGGTGAGAGAAAGAGCCAAATCTTGCGGGTCGAGCATCCCACGATTCAGACCATCCAAAACGACTTCAGCTGTTAGATGCATCTTTTCCAAATCGTTACAAACCAACAACAGATCAGCACCAGCCTGTAAAGCCGCGATTGGAGCATCCGCCTCAGAATATCGCTCAACAACCGCCCCCATTTCCAGGTCATCAGTGATGAGCACACCATCAAAGCCCAGTTGAGCTCGCAGTAGGTTGCGGAGAATGGTGGGAGAAAAAGTGCCAGGGTTCTCTGGATCAAGCGCCGGGTAGAGGGTGTGAGAGGTCATCACACAGGCCACATCTGCCTGGATGGCAGCTCTGAAAGGAGGTAGATCAGTGCGCTCAAGTTCTTCTCCCTCAGCTGATACCACTGGGAGGTCGTGGTGAGGATCATTGTGGGCGCGCCCCAGTCCAGGAAAATGTTTGGCAGTGGCCATTATATTTTCATCCTGAGTTGCGCTGATGGCTGCAATACCGCATTGAGTCACCAGGGAAGGGTCATCTCCGAAGGACCGTTGCTCCATTACCCCAGCTGCACCTGAGGTGTTGACATCCAGAACCGGTGCCAAATTCAGATTCAAACCCACCTGGAACATCTCACGGGCGGTGAGCCGTGAGTAGTGGCGCGCCAACTCACAGCCACTTCTTCCCAGGCTAACAGCATCCGGAATTTGAGTGAAGGGTGGCCCCATTCTGGCTACAGAGCCTCCTTCCTGATCCACAGCCAGCAAAAGGGGACGTCCGAGTTCCTGCAAGGCAAGAGTCTGAATATCACGGGTTAGCTGAGCCAACTGCTCAGGTCCACTGATATTTCTGCTAAAAAATATGAGACCTGCTGGCTGTAAATCGCGGATGTGGGCGGCCAATGAAGTATTCATTTCCTCTCCCATAAAACCAACCAGCAGCAACTCGCCAAGCCTTTCCTGAAGCTTCATTGCCTAAGAACCTCCATCTGCGAGCCAATAAACGAGCAGAAGGAAATTACCACAAAGCTCACAAGGGACACAAAGAGAAATTTGCCAACATCGTAACCTTTGTGATCTTCGTGTTTTTCGTTGTGGTACACTGGTTTCAAGCGGTCCATTTGCTCCTGCGGACAACATCTGCTATATGACGCAGAGAATCATTATATATAAGCCGTAGTTTGTCCAGTGATTACATTGAGGCATCCACTTCTGCGTGGGCATGACAATGGTTGCTGACATTTCGTTGCAGTAGTATTTGGCCACTTTTCGGTGAGAGATGAAATCTTTCAGAGCGATGATTTTGGCTGCTGGTTTGGCGACGCGACTCCGGCCCTTGACCCTGAGCAGACCAAAGGTGTTGGTTCCAGTGCAGAATCAGCCGTTGTTGGATTGGCTGGTTGCCTATCTTTGCTCAGGCGGGGCAGAGGAGGTGATAGTCAATATCTATCATCTCAGTGAAAAGCTGATAGAATATATTGAGAGATCGGACTTTCCCATTCCTGTGCACCTGCGGGTGGAGAAGACATTGTTGGGTACAGGTGGCGGCATCCGCAATGTTATGGATTTTTGGGATCAGCGTCCTTTGGTGGTTGTCAATGGGGATATCCTCAGCGCAATTGATCTCCAGGCGGTGCTTCGTAGTCATGAGGACTCTGGTGCTACCGTAACATTGGTTCTGAAAGATGAGCCGCTGTTTAACGGGGTAAAGGTGGCCAGTGACGGCCGTATTCTGGGATTCAGCGGTGGCTCTGAACAGCACCTGGCCTTCACCGGAATTCAGGTGCTGGAGCGCAGGGTGCTCGCTGGGATTCCGGCTGGCACCCCCTCGTCCATCATTGATTGTTACCTCCAACTCATTGCCGGGGGAGAAAAGGTAATGGCTCACGTGGTCCAGGATGAGTACTGGCGAGAGCTGGGGAGCCTGCACGGGTATCTCCAGATGCATGAGGATCTTTTCCGAATGTCAAGAGCTCCGGTGCCGAGACTTCAGGTTGACGGCAAAGCAGTAGTTCATGAATCTGCTCGTCTTGGCTCAGGAGTTCATTTCGATGACATGGTCTGCATCGGGGCCGGATGTGAACTGGAGCATGGAGTTGGGATTCAGAGGAGCGTTATCTGGGAACAGGTTACCATTGGAAGTGGTTGTTCGATCCGAGACAGTATTATTGGTGATGGAGTGGTGGTCACGGAGTCCCTGGAGGGAGTAGTGATCGGGGCAGAGGGGAGAGGGCAGATTTTAGATTTTAGACTGTAGATTGAGGATTGTAGATTTCGAATTTCGGATTGCGGATTTGGGATTGCGGAATGATAAATGTGAAAGGCGCAATGCGAAACTACCAGGGGGTTTCTTGTTTTGAAAGGACGGCCTGAATTTCCAAAAAGCCGAGCTGAAGAGTTGATTCGGGAGAATACCGTACTGAGTGGATCTTTGCGCTGGCAACCGCTTCATGGCGACGGGTCGGAGCGTACTTTCTATCGGGTGGCCAGCCAGAAGGAAAGCCTGATCTTGATTTGGAGCCCACCAGGAGATGAGACCTTTCCTAATGAGAACGATTCTTACGTTTACCTTGGCCGGCATCTGCTCCAGAAAGGTGTCCCTGTACCAGAAATCTATGGTTACCATCGCTCAGAGGGGTTGACTCTTGTTGAAGACTTAGGCTCGGTTCATCTCCAGGATGCAGTGGTGGCAGATGCTGAGCGCCTGCCCGCTCACTATGGCCAGGCGATTGACGTGCTCCTGAAGATGCAAGTACGAGCCACCGAGGGTCTAGAAACGCGACATTGTTTTGATACTTCCGTATACAACCAACAATTCATCATCGAACGGGAGTTGGAATACTTCAGGTGGAGTTTTTTGGTGGGAGCGCTCGGACTGGAAATAGATTCTAATTATGTGGAGCGAGACTTTTCCCTTTTGGCGTCGCAAGCGGGAGAAGGAGGCGAACAGCTGTTTTTCCTGCACCGAGATTTTCAGTCACGCAACCTCATGTTGAAGGGTGATCTCCTCTACCTCATAGACTTTCAGGGAGCGCGTTTAGGTCCCCCTCAATACGATCTGGCGGCGCTCCTTTTAGATCCCTACGTGCAACTGCCGGAGGCGATTCAGCAAGAGTTGTTGACAGCATACAGCAGAGCATTCGGTACGTTGACCGAAAGTTCAGTTGATGAGTTTCTGCAGAAATACCCTCATGTCGCACTGTGCCGCAACCTGCAGGTGCTCGCCGCCTTTTCCTTTTTGACTCGGATCAAGGGAAGATCACATTTCGCCCGGTACATTGTGCCGGCC
>JAUWKY010000109.1 GCA_030613915.1 Syntrophobacterales bacterium | reverse complement strand
CCTCCTCGCACTGTAGGCATCTATAGATCAGATCACCACTAGGTTGAGGAAAAAGGTGGGGTCGAATCTCATCGGTAAAATCAGCAGCCTTCATTGTTGTCTCCGTGATTTTGTGTAAGTATACGTGCCAATCGGTGTGAGAGTGGTAAAGCCGCACCGCATCTTTTATTCTGAGGCACCCTTTCTGTCAAGCGCATTTCAATTATTGCTTTTGTCTTGAACTATCACCAATAAACACACTATACTGAGTGCGAGCCAACAGATCAATGGCCAGCGTGGAAGGAGAACGTGATGATAGACCTGCTTTATATTCGCGATGAGGAAACACATCCAGACGGCACAGTCATCTTCGAAGAAGGAGGATTCAGCGATTGGGTCTACGTTATCATTGAAGGTGAAGTCAAGGTCAGCAAAAATACGCCGAAAGGCAAAGTAACCGTCGCCAAGCTGCGGGAGGGCGATTTCATAGGCGAGCTTGAATTTTTAGATATGGGAAAAGAAGCCCGCTCGGCAACAGTGGCGGCCGTAGGTCCCGTTAAGTTAGGGGTTTTAGATCGTGACAAGCTAAGGCGGGAGTACGACAGTCTCTCCCCAGACTTTCGCAAAATCATTCGCACTGTAGTCCAGAGGCTGCGACGCATTACCGTGCAGGCTGCATCCTTAGCCAGCTCCTGATAACTGCTTATGGCTTCACTTCCTGTTCTTTCCTCATGCTTGACCGTGGTGGAGCAGAGCCAATTTGTTCGTATAGATGCCGCGGCCATATCTCACCTTCTCAACAGCAATTCACCCCTTGAGATAGCAGTCCCACCCCAAGGGGTTGCACCATACCACTATTGTGACGGTACCGGAGTTACCGCCGAATGGATCTTCGTACTTGACACCGTCAACCATTGCTTCTGGCCGGAAGCTGGGTCTCCACTCTGGACGGTTCACTATGGAAACGAAGCGCTATCGGGCTACTGGGCGCTAGCTGCTAGTCTGAAGCGAGCCATGGAGGAAAAAATCCCCATCCACCAGGCAAAGATACTGTCTACGCTGGACTCGCAGGCCCTGGCTCATATCTTCCGTGGAAGCGGCAAGATTCCTCTCTTTGAGGAACGGCTGACTAATCTCCGCAAGGCTGGACAGGTGCTAATGGATCGATTTCAGGGAAGCTTCATACACGTGCTGGAAGAGGCTGGAGGATCGGCAGTGGAGCTGGTGCACCTGTTGGCGGCTGAATTTGCGAGTTTCAATGATACCACCACGTATCATGGCAACAAGGTATATTTTTTCAAGCGGGCCCAGCTATTGGTGCAGGATTTGTGGACTACCTTCTCTGGAGACACCTGGGGAGATTTTGTAGATCTTGAGAAACTCACCGCCTTTGCTGATTACAAATTACCTCAGGTCCTTCGCCATCTGGGTATTATCCGCTACGAACCTGAACTGGCAGAACTCATCCAAAGGCTGGAGCATATTCCGTCGGGTAGCCCGGAGGAAGTCGAGATCCGGGCGGCTACAATTTGGGCTGTGGAACTCCTCAGACGAGAGCTGGGCAGACGCGGGCAGGAGGTATCCTCTACTCAACTGGACTGCTGGTTATGGCATCTGGGTCAGGATGATACGTACCGCTCCTTGCCGTATCACCGCACACGGACGATTTTTTATTGAGCAGGGTAACTTTAAATGCTCAAACCTAGGAAGGTAAACAGCACTCGAATAATCTGCAGAGCCCCAAAAAAAGAACCCCTATCGGCCCGGCGCACAGCGGCCGATAGGGGCAAGGGGCACCAAGGGAGACTGGCGTCTCCCTATTACCCATAATTTACAATATTGGGATGTATTGGTCAAGAAAATTATTGACTGAACCCTACCTCTGGATTTCCGCCCCACTTAATTGGGCAGGTTCTGCGCGAGGATGACGTGGAAACGAATGAAGTCTCATTTTCAATCTGGCAGCTCGGCTAATTGCTGAAGAAGCTGACAAAAACCAGGAACACTAAAAAATTCCAACTTCGTTTCAGGGCCGAAAGAAATGACATCTGCATCATCTAAGTTCGTCTTCACTGACGGGGATAATCTGTCGCCATTGATAAAGGTACCGTTTGTGGAGTTCATGTCTACTAACTGAATAACTCTACTACCTGGCAGTTGGCAGAAATAAGCATGAAGCTTTGACACCATTTTGTTGAGCAGGACGATATCATTGTTGGCTGAGCGTCCCACAAAAATCATCCGGTCCGACGAATCCTTATCCCTCTTTTCCAAGGGAATAGCCCGGGCCTGAAGAAGGGGCTCGTCCTCGCTGGTGCTAGTTGGCAAAAGGAGATTCTCTACGTCCACCTCAGAAATGGTTTCCACCCTCCCTAGCTTTGTCCTGCTGGAGGGGGCCAGGTAATTTTCCAACAAAAACGGATGTCTATATGTCGCCAGAAATTGCTCCGACCCTAGCCCTTGCAGGCTCTGCAGATAGTCAAGAACCTTTTCATGATGCACTTCCTCCATGGGGTCCTCCTTCGGTTTTTCATTCTAGCCCGGATGTTTTACGAATTGCCGTCGCCAGACCGTCCAAACCATAACTCAATTCAGCTGTTGGAGATATGATCAGATGGGAGCAGAAAACTTTGTAGAAAGATCATTACTCTTCTTGTCTGTCGCCGAAATAGTCCTAAAATTCTTCGACAGCGTCTCCCACTGAGGAAACTATGGGGAAGAGAGAGACAAATCCGGCTATCTCAAAAACCTCCTTGATATATTCCTTCATTGAGCAGAGCACGATTTTTCCATCAGAGCGCTTTAGTTCCTTGGTAGCCTTCAAAAGCACACGCAATCCAGCGCTTGAAATGTAATCCAGACTCTCAAAATCTACGATGACGCTTTTCGTCCCATCTTCGATTACTTCGAATATTTTTTTCTCGAATTCCGGGGACGTATTTGAATCAAGACGACCAAGGAGACCCAAAATACAGATTCCATTCTGTTTTTTCTCTACGACTTCCATCTATCCTCCCCTCCCCATACCCTTTGGTGTTTGCAGGAACAATTTCATCCAAGCTAATGACTGAACGGACTCAGTTGTGAACCTGATGAAGCCTCGACTGAGTGTTCAGAGAAAATCACTATGTACCGGTTATCTTCTTCTTTACGGTCAAAATGTTTCTATTCCCCTGCCTTTCATAGACCATATCATCCATGAACTTCTTGGTGAGGTGAATACCAAGGTTGCCGATCTTGCGCTGTTCAATAGGACATTCACAATCTGGTTCCTCTGCCTTTAGAGGATCAAAAGGAATTCCGTCGTCTTCTAACCGTATGATAAGCATTTCGTCTTCATGTGAAATGGCTACCTTGATCCAGTGCACAGCATCGTCCGCATATCCATACGAGATGATATTGCTGAAAAGCTCTTCCATGGATAGAGAGATCTCAAACAAGATCTTGCTAGAGAGGCCCAGCGCTTCTCCGAACTGCTCTAGGCTTTTCCTCAATGTACTCAGTTCAGAAAGGGAGTTCTTCAGTTCCAATGAAACTCTATCTCCTATCATGACCGCAAACCTTCCATAAGTATACAACAACTAGCCCGCATATTTCATGAATTGCCGTAGCGAGACCGTGGAGATGGGTGTGCCACCGGGCAATCGCAGGGACTCGGACCCGAGGCGTACTTGAACAGTACGTCGTAGGGCGTGAGGCCCGAGGACACCCGGAAGGACGGCCATATCCACGGTCGCAGTAGATGATTCATGAAATATGCGGGCTACCTTCCTTCGTCCTGAAAACTGAAACCTCACAACCTTGTTCATGGATCAAAGCTTGTTCCTCCTGTTCATATAAGACTCACACCAAATTTTTTTCTACAACTATCGCACAGTCCGTCCTTATCAATAAAGAGCCTCTCTTCCCAGGAACGAATCCGGTCAACCATGGTCTCCAGAACTCTCGGCATAAGATCAGGGAACTGCTCAATGGCCTTGGTAAACTTCTCCCTGGTCATCACAAGACACCTCATGTCCGTCAAAGCTTTGAGAGAAAAAAGACGTCGCATGTCGCCAAGCAATGCCAGCCCACCGAGGAACTCGCCCTCACCATATTTGCCCAGGCAGAATTCGCCGCTCTCATCTTTGCGAACCACCTCGGCAGTTCCTGATAAAATATAGAATGCATTGCCGTCATTGTCATCCTGGTGAAAGAGATAGTCTCCCGGCTTAAATATCTCCCTGGTGAAAAGATAAGCAAACACCTTGAGAGCTTGAAGAGACAGAGCTGAGAAAAAATCCATTTGTCGCAGGATCTCAAGATTTTCTTGGAACTCACTGGTGTCAGATGCTTGTCTTTTTTCCATAGATGAGTTCATGTAACATCCCTTTCTTGGCGATGAGGTCGTCGTACGTCCCCATTTCACCGATTCTGCCGGCCTTCATCACCGCAATCTTGTCATAGCTCTTGATAATGTCAAGACGATGCACCACCGCAATGAGAGTACTTTGACCCTTCCACCTGGTGTCAAGCAAACTCTGTATACGCGCCTGGGATTTATTATCGAGGGCCGAAGTGGCCTCGTCCATTATGAGAACCCGGGGCGCTTTCAGGAAGACTCTTGCTATGGCCAGTTTCTGGCGCTGACCACCGGATAGCCTGTCACCTTTGCTCCCCACCTGGAATTCCATTCCTATTTCTACAATAGTCTCCAGCAAGTCTTCTTCAATAAGAACCTGGATGATGCTCTGATCGATCTTCTCCTCTGCCTGCGGATTGACGATTTTGGTCTTTCCGAAGAAGATGTTGTCAAGGATAGTCTGGGAGTAGATATATTCCGAGGCCTGATAAAATGTAAGAGCCCCGGGATCATCTTTAGAAATACTCTCCTTGAAAAGTGCGCGTCCCTCCAATATCAGCTCTTCCAAAATGCTTGGCATCCCAACCATTTTGTGTACGCCAGGAATAAAACGTAATGCGAGTCGCAAAAGGCTGGTCCTATCGTCTGGTGAGAGATGATGCAGTCTTGTTTTTGCCAGACGGGTAGCAAGCATTTTGTATTCATCCAACTCGTCCGCCCTAATGGGGCTTTGTTCGAAAAAAACCTTTTCAGGCGGCAGATTGCCCAAAATATCCACCGTCTGTCTGCAGAGCTCTGCGCCGAGAGTTAACAGCGTCCGGGTGAGATCGGCCTTATCCAGAAATCGCAGAAAATAATCATTTACGGCCAGGTTTTGAAGGGTAAAAGACTCTACGTTGGGTGAGCCGAAGGTCAAATTAGCAGCTATGTTAGAGTGGTAAAGATAGTTGTCCTCAGCGAAGAATTCAACGTAATCCGCCAGTTCCTCACCAAATTCTCGCTTGAAGTGCTCGCGAACTCGAACAATCTTTGAGGCCAAATCCTGGTGCTCATCGTACACCAGGATGCTATTCAGTCCGAAACGGAGAACATCCACAAATATCCCTGTCTGTTGGAGAACTTCGATCATGTCGTCCAGAGATAGCATGGCATCACTTTCGCCAATTTCATCACTATCAAACTTGGAAGCATAAGAGTACAGGATATTATCCTTGATTGTCCCTTCGAAAGTAAAGGGCGTCTGGGAAACAAAACCGATGTTGTGTATCATGTCTTTCTTGGACAGATCCGCCACTTCCTCACCACCAAGCAAAATATGTCCACCAGTATATTTGTAGAGCTGTCCAACGCACTGGGCCAAAGTGCTCTTACCACTGCCGGAGAAACCCACCAGGGCCAGTTGCTCTCCTGGCTTCAGTGAGAGATTGATTCCATCGAGCAACTGGATACCACCTTCGGCCTGAAATGACAGGTCTTTGACCTCTATACTGCCCTCTAGCTCGTAAGGCTCGCGGTCATCTGGTTCAAGAGCGTGCTCGGGCAACTCATCGAAGTATTCCATGGTTCTCTTGTAGCGAACACTCGCGTCCTGATAAACTTGGTAGAATGCAATAAGCTCTTTCCAGGGATCGTAGATTTTCTCCTGAGCCGAGATAAAAGCGACCAGCGCTCCAAGGTCCAGCCGGCCCTTGATAGCCAGATAACCCCCCACGATAAAAACGAGAAAAGGGCTCAAGTTGCTAAAAAAATTGTTTAGCGATTTGACCGAAAACTTATACAGATTCCAGACAATCCTGATTTTGTATAATTTCTCAATCATTTTGCCATATCTGCGGTTTTCAATCCGGTAGGAGCCGTTGCCGTGAATCTCATGAATGCCGCTGATAGCCTCGCCGATTTTACCTGAAAGTGTCCTGGTCATGTCCACCCTGCGTTTGTTAGCCTTATTGGCCTGCTGCTGAAGTCGGGGGAGCAGAATGAGAACCATGGGGTATATGCTGAGTGAGATTCCCGCCAGGAGCGGATTGAGCCAAATCAGATAGGCAGCAAAAGCGAACAGAGTAAGAATGCTGGATACAGGGACCCCTATTGACATGCCTACGAAGTTTCCTGCCGAGGCGAGTTCGGTAACCAGAGACGAAACCACCAAACCAGGCTGGGTCTTTCTGAAAAAATTTAGAGGAAGGGTCAGAATGTGATGATAGAGAGCCTTTCTCATGTCGGCCAGGGCTCGTTCGCCGATGAGATTTTGGAGAGCGCTGATCAGGTATTTTAGTCCAGTGGCGACAACGACCGCGGCAAGATAGAAACCGCAGTATAAAAACAACAGCTGGATTTCCCCGAACCTGATAGCTTCATTGACAATCCTTTTCTGCATTTCTAGCGGTAGGACCCTGGCAAAAACCGTGACCAGGATCACCAGTAAAAGGAGCGCTTGAAGCTTAAGATTGCTTGATCGAATCCATGAAGGAAGAGACCTTTTTACTACTAGGGTTTCAGTCTTTCTCATGACAGACAACTCCTCCACGTTATTAAAATGATCATGAGGTGTGACGATTGCTGATTGAGGCTGTGAAGCATTGTAAACTGCATTGGGTTGTTATGCAAAAGTTTTTCCTTGTCTTTTAGTGGGTTACAACCCCTCCCAGGAGAATCGATTCATCTCCTCGATCCTGCCGCCGTTGAAAATGAAAAAGGGACTTGTGGTTTATCACAAGTCCCTTTCATCTAACCTGGTAGCGGGGCCAGGATTCGAACCTGGGACCTTCGGGTTATGAGCCCGACGAGCTACCAAACTGCTCCACCCCGCGTCAAATTTTGGAACCCTTATTTTTAACTCTATCTCCACATGATTGTCAAGCGAAGGTTGTAGAATTTCTGCTCTTTACCTAGCCCGGATGTTACATGAATCACTGTCAACCTGATCATGTGTTGTGACGACCTAGTGACCTAATGACAGCGTAGCGTGATGACGGCAAAGCCAAATGACGCCACAATGACTTTTGCCTTGCGCCTTTTGCCCTGCACCTTGTGCCTAGTCTTTTATAGGACTC
>JAUWKY010000005.1 GCA_030613915.1 Syntrophobacterales bacterium | reverse complement strand
CCTCCCGCCTCGTCGAACGCTTCAACAAACCGACCATCCTCCTCACACAAGTGGCCCAGCACTGGGAAGGATCCGGCCGTAGTTTTGGCACCTTCGATCTTTATCAGGCACTGTATAGCTGCAGAGATCACCTGGTGCGCTTCGGCGGCCATAAGCAGGCAGCAGGACTGGGCCTCAGAAAAGAACTACTGACAGAATTCCGCACTGCATTCGAAAGCATTGTGGAGGAGCAAATAGACCCGGAAGACATCCGCCGAACAATGAAAGTGGACGCTATGGTTCATCTTGATGAGATTACTCCTGAGCTGATGGTATATCTTGAACGAATGCAACCTCACGGAGTAGGCAATCCAGAACCCGTTTTCTGCTGCCGAGGTTTTCAGGTGGAGAATCAGCAGATACTCAAGGGGTGCCATTTGCAGTTGCGGTTGAGGCAGGGAAAAGCACGCCTCGGCGCCATTGGCTTCAACTTCATTGAGTCCGATCATCCACCTCCAGTTCCGGAGTGGCTGCTCTTCAGCCCCAGATGGAACCATTGGCAGGGCGAGAACCGCATTCAGTTGCACATCATTGACTACAAGTAAAGAATCCGGGCCCAAAGGATCCGGCTTTGGGCTACCCCCTGAGGGGGCTTGAATGGTCTTTCTCCTCTTACGGCAGTCTGCCGGAGTAGTGGAGCATTGCAGAATATCAAATCTCAAGCACCAAATCTCAGGGTGCCAGGTGTCGGGTGTCAGGTGTCAGGGAAGAAAAACAAAAAACTGAAACCTGAACACTGAAACCTGAAACCTCAGTCTTTGGAATTTGGGATTTCATGAACTCTAGCACTCTAGTACTCCAAAACAGCTCGCAATCTTTACCGGCAAAGCCATTGAACTCTGACCTGGCCCTAAGGAGCAGGTTTTCGATGTTGAATAAGTGTGGAGCATGCTCCATGCTGGCTGGCAGCTGACCCAAAAACCCTTGTAAATGACCGGGCCCTGTGCTAGTAAAATGGAGCCCTGAAGATGACCGCTCTTGGCGCAGTGACGGCAGAACCAGCCACAGGGCTCTTCCTAACCGCTAACATTCGCCGTTGAAGGGGATGATGAAAGCTTTACTATACAAGGTTTCTTGGGCCGTGTTGGTCTTGTGGTTGTTCTTCTTCGCCCTTTCTTCTCCTGCCCCAGCCCAGAATAAAGATCTGAACAGACCGCTGGTGGCCTCCGGCACGAGGCCCATGCTGGAACAGGACTCGGCAGACGCACGAAAGCTGGCCCTGGAGGAGGCTTTACGCGCTGCTGTGGAACAGGCTCTAGGCTGGCTCCTTCCTTCCGACCGCATAGTTCGCTACTATCCGCTCCTGTTGGATCATATCCTCAAGGAGCCCATGAGTTACATCCAGGACTATCAGATAGTCCACGAAGGTGTGACATTTGGACTATATCGGGTGACCGTGCTGACAACCCTGTACACCGAGGGGCTGACCCGTACATTGCGCCGTCTTGGTCTATTTTTACCTGCCAGCGAACGTCCCCGGATTGCGATCCTGGTTGCTGAGCGCACCAGCCCTGAGGACCCCTGGCATTGGTGGTGGCAGACTTCCCTTCTGGAACATCAACAGTTTATATTTTCTCAGGCTCTGGCAAAGCTCATGTCTGCCCAGGGTCTGGTGCCACTAGATCCGAATCTGTTCCTGGAGAGCTTACCTGAGGATCCGATCTACCAGGAACCTATGTTGGCTGATGAGCAGGGTGAAGCCTTGGCTAAGGCTCTGGGAGCGGATGTGGCCCTGCTGGGTCAGGTTACTCACCGACCTGCCGGCACGGATTCAACTGGAATGGCTAGCGGCTCTCTACGAGCAGTGCGAGTGGAAAGTGGTAAGATTCTTGCCCGGGTCTCCGGCACTGTCCAGGTCCAGCCTTCCAGCGAGCATGCAGCATCTGACTACGGTTTTACTGCCTTGGCAGAACGTTTGGCCCCGCACCTGGTGGATGGTGTGCTGGCTCCCTTTGTCGCCGTATCCCGTGCCCCCAAGGAGGTTACCCTCCAGGTTGAAGGAGTGAGATTCTATGGTGATCTCATCCTTATCAAGGAGCACCTCCAACGCACTCCTGTGGTAAAGGAAATCAGGCAGATTCAGCTGAAGGCCGACCTGGGATCTTTTACCCTCGTTCTAGAGGGAAACCTCGATGACTTGGAGAGTGCACTGGAGGGTCACGACTTTGGCACTTTTGTTACCAGCGCCGAAGTGACCGACGAAAACTTCATAGCAGTGACTATCCTCAGCAAGAGGTAAGCCTCTC
This sequence comes from Syntrophobacterales bacterium, assembly GCA_030613915.1. Taxonomy (GTDB): domain Bacteria; phylum Desulfobacterota; class Syntrophobacteria; order BM002; family BM002; genus BM002. Next base: position 14,404 of record JAUWKY010000005.1, on the reverse strand, counting down.
CTGCCATGACCATTCCGAATTTCCTCACAATCTTGCGCATCTTACTGACACCGGTGCTGGTTATTTTGCTCCTCGAAGGACGCCTCAGTGAGGCCCTTTTCGTCTTTATAATAGCGGGAGTCACTGACGCACTCGACGGTCTGATAGCCCGCCTGTATAAACAGAAATCCAGGCTGGGCGCCTTCCTAGATCCGCTAGCGGACAAGTTGCTTCTGGTTACCACCTACGTAATTTTGGCCGTCCAGAGTCTGGTTCCAAGCTGGCTCACCGTCATTGTTCTCAGCCGGGACGTGCTCATCGTTTTGGGGGTATTCGTTCTATTCATGCAAGACCTACCTTTTGAAATCAAACCTACCCTTGCCAGCAAGCTGACCACCTGTGCCCAGATCATTACCGCAATTGTCACCATGGCAACAGCCTTGGCTGCGCCCCATCCGCTTCTCAAACATACCCTTTTTTACCTCACTGGCGCGGTCACGCTTGTGTCCTGGGGTCAATATATGGTCCGGGGAGTCCGCATTATGCAGAAAGCCGGGGACAGTTAGAAAAGCAGCAGGCAGTGAACAGTTGGCAGCTGGCAGCCACAAGTCATTACACTTCGTGCATTTGCGCTTCGTTGTCATTACGGCTTCGCCGTCAGTACGCTGCGCTGTCATTTGTTGTAAGATGAAATCCGCAATCTGAAACCGGGAACCCGCCCGAAGGGTGGGAGTCCGAAGGACAAATCTGCAATCTAAAATCTGCCTGCTGCTTGCTGCCTGCTGCCTGCTGGCTTTTGGGAAATTTCTCTTGACAGTGACCACCTGTCTTGATACTTAGTATATGCTTTAATCATAGGCACGTAGCTCAGGGGGAGAGCACTACCTTGACGCGGTAGGGGTCTGGGGTTCAAATCCCCACGTGCCTACCAGATCCACTCTTCAAAGGTGTTGATAACGACCTTCATGCGAATCAACTAATAGTAGTCAGCTAGAGGCATCGGCGAGGTAGAGCTCGGGTGCCTTTTCTTATTTAGTGAGATGGAAAAGCAATGGAAGAAATAAACGTATCAATTGGGAGTGATGAAAGCCACCGCTTGCCGAAGGGCATAAGTGCAGGGGAAGCTCTGGAACGTCTGCGAGTGAAAAAGGGCAACCCCGCGGTTGCCGCTAAGATAAACGGCGAACTCGTTGATCTCAGCAGACCGTTGGAACAGGATTGCACCATCGAACCGCTGAACCAGAATAACGAAGAGACCCTGGAGATTCTGCGCCACACTGCTTCGCACGTCATGGCCCAGGCGGTGCAAAGCCTGTATCCGGAAGCCAAAATTACTATTGGCCCAGCCATCGAAAACGGTTTCTACTATGATTTTGATTACCCTGAAACCTTCAGTGTAGAGGATATTCCCAAAATCGAAGCTAAAATGCAGGAGATAATCCAGCAAGCTTTGCCTGTCTTTCGTAGGGAACTGGATCGGCAGGAAGCAATCCGAGTCTTCACTGAGCGCAACGAGACCTACAAGGTCGAAATGCTGGAAGAGATGGACGAGCCGGTGGTGTCGGTCTACGGACAGGATGATTGGCTTGACCTCTGCCGCGGCCCCCACCTGGTTAACACCAGTGAGGTCAAAGCCTTTAAGCTCACCGGAGTTGCCGGAGCCTACTGGCGGGGTGACGAGCGCAATCCAATGCTGCAGCGCATCTACGGCACAGCCTTTTTTTCCAAGAAGGACCTTAAGAGACATTTACAACTTCTTGAGGAAGCAAAAAAACGAGATCACCGTAAGCTAGGGAAAGAACTGGATCTCTTCCATATAAGTGATGAGGCGGGACCAGGACTGGTCATCTATCATCCCAAAGGAGCTCTGCTCCGCCATATCATAGAGACCTTCGAGAAGGAAGTACATCTCCGCCGCGGGTATCAAATGGTCAGCGGGCCCCAACTGCTCAAGACCGAAATGTGGAAGAAGTCGGGGCACTTCGAAAACTATCGGGAAAATATGTACTTCACAGAGGTGGAAGGCCAGTCCTATGGTATCAAGCCCATGAACTGTCTGGCCCATATGCTCATCTATAAATCCACAATTCGTTCTTACCGCGATCTGCCCATACGATATTTCGAGATGGGTCTGGTGCACCGACACGAAAAGTCCGGGGTGCTTCATGGCCTGACACGAGTGCGTCAATTCACTCAGGATGATGCTCATCTCATCTGTACTCCGGAACAACTGAACGACGAGATCAAGGGGGTTATTGATTTCGCCCTGGACATGTTGGAATTATTCGGTTTCGAGTACGAGATTGAGCTCAGCACCCAACCAGAGAAACGTATCGGCACTGACGAAGATTGGGAAAGGGCCACCGTCGCTCTGGAAAAAGCACTTACTGATAAACAGCTCCCTTATAAAATTTGTGCCGGTGAAGGCGCATTTTATGGTCCCAAAATCGACATCCTGCTGAAAGATGCCTTAAATCGTCGTTGGCAGTGCTCCACCATTCAGTGCGACTTCACCTTGCCGGAGCGTTTTGATCTAACGTACATCGGGCCTGATGGTGGAAAGCACCGTCCGGTGATGCTCCATCGCACCCTTCTTGGCAGTATGGAACGCTTCCTAGGGGTTCTCATTGAACATTACGCTGGCGCCTTTCCCACCTGGCTGGCACCGGTACAGACCATCATCCTCACAGTTACCGACCGACATCAATCGTACGGCGAAGAACTCTACAAGCAGCTCTTGAATGCTGGCATCCGAGTGGAAAAGGACTTACGGAACGAAAAATTGGGCTACAAGATCAGAGAAGCACAGCTTCAGAAGATTCCCTATATGCTGGTAGTGGGCGACCGGGAGGTGGAAGCCGCTGGAGTCTCACCTCGTCGAAGGGACGGCAAGGATTTGAAGCTCATGGAGGTGGCGGATTTCGTTGAACTGGTTAGGGAAGAAAACGCGGTAACCGATTCGATTCTTAAAGTAGCATAGTGTTTTTCGGCATACAAAATGCTAGATTCTTACTACAAGGCCCTGCATATGGCGAGCTAGAAATTAGAAATACCAATGCTCTAATGTTCAAAACAATTTATTTCAGTTAACGACCAGAAACTCAATTTCATCCCAGAAAGGAGGGAAGGAAAATAAATAAGCACATTAACGTAAATCTCAAGATCAGAGCGCCCCAAGTCCGTCTTATAGGTGTAGACGGCGATCAACTGGGGATAGTGCCGCTGGAAGAAGCTTTGGAGCGTGCAACGGCAGAAAAAATGGACCTGGTGGAAGTGGCGCCCAAAGCAACGCCGCCTGTATGCAAGATAATGGACTATGGTAAGTACAAATACTTGCAGAGCAAGAAATTACAGGAAGCGAAAAAGAAGCAGACTATAATCCAGATAAAAGAAGTGAAAATTCGTCCTAAGACCGAAGAACATGATTATAAGTTTAAGCTGCGGCACATCAAACGTTTCCTCGGGGAGAACAATAAGGCAAAGGTAACTATCATGTTCCGCGGGCGAGAAATAGCCCATTCTCAACTAGGATTGAAAGTCCTCGAGCGTATCATAGCGGACACTGAAGAAGAAGGTGTTGTGGAACAAACGCCCAAGCTCGAGGGAAGAAACATGACCATGATACTGGCTCCTCGCTCGTAGCTTTTCTGGGAGGAACCTGAGACCTGCACCGAGAGCCTGCACTAGAGCACACACGCGGGTTGAGTTTGCAAGCCAGGGAGCCCTGCTTGCGGGCTGTCGCTGCCGTCTTCATCAACCTAGAAATCTCTTGACAATTTCTGGACGAGAAGATATGTTTTTTGATTCGTTTGTAGTGCTGAGACCACACGGGAGTTACAATGCCTAAGATGAAAAGCAATCGCGGCGCAGCCAAGCGTTTCAAAACTACCGGCACCGGAAAGTTCCGCCGCTCTAAAGCGTTTAGAAGTCACATCTTGACGAAGAAATCAGCAAAGAGGAAGCGAAACCTGCGGAAGTCTGGTCTTGTTGACTCCACAAATGTCCGAGGAGTTCGGCGGATGCTGCCCTATGCATAAGCACGTGGAAATGGCGTCCAGATGGGTATAGAACCCCAGAAAGACGCCAGGGATGCTTCTTTTTTTGACAATTTTAGATTGTTATCCGAATAGGGGTGAATCATGGCACGCGTCACTAACGCAGTTTCTTCCAGAAGACGACGCAAGAAGATACTGAAACAGGCGAAGGGATCTCGCGGAGCGCGAAGCAAGTCGCTGCGCGCAGCCCGCGTGAATGTGGCAAGGGCGCTCCAGTATGCCTATCGTGATCGACGTGTTCGTAAACGTCAGTTTCGTTCACTTTGGATCACCCGGATAAACGCGGCTGCCCGTATGAATGGCCTCTCTTACAGCAGGTTTATGGATGGTCTCAAGAAGGCCGGAATAGGCCTGGATCGTAAGGTGTTGGCCGATCTCGCCGTCAACGATCCCCACGGCTTTGCTCAGATCGCGGAACTGGCCCGCCGGGACGCCTAGATGTTTTCCTCCCAAAACGATGAAACAAGAAATTGATACCCTCCTTCAGGAAACCATCGAGCGGTTGGCAACCATCGATAACGCCAAGGATGTGGAACGACTGCGCCTCGATGTGCTGGGGCGCAAGGGAACGCTTTCCCACCTGTTTAAGAAACTGGGGGAAAGTCCCGCAGAAGAGCGTCCTGTTCTTGGCAAGATTCTGAATGAGACACGCGTTCGTCTGGAAAGCGCTTTTGAAGAGGCTAAATCCCGCACCACCTCCATCTCTGCTCACCTTACTGCTTTAGATATTTCCCTGCCGGGCAGGTTGCCGCACCTAGGCCATCTGCACCCCATCACCCGGGTCGGCATGGAGATCGCAGAAATCTTTCAGCGTCTGGGATTCGAGGTGGTTGAAGGCCCAGATGTGGAGTTGGACTACTACAATTTCGAGGCCCTCAATATCCCCAAAGATCATCCTGCCCGTGACATGCAAGATACTTTCTACGTCACGGACAATATCGTCTTGCGTACCCACACATCCCCTATTCAAGTGCGGGTTATGGAAAAACAACCACCACCCGTGCGAATAATTGCACCCGGCAAGGCTTACAGGTGTGATTCAGACGTGACTCACACCCCCATGTTCCATCAGGTTGAGGGGCTCATGGTGGACAAGGACGTCTCGTTCGGTGACCTCAAAGGTGTGCTCACCGTTTTCGTGCACCAGATGTTTGGAGCGGATGTGGATCTGCGCTTCCGTCCCAGTTTTTTTCCTTTTACCGAGCCCAGCGCAGAGGTGGACATCCAGTGTGTCATGTGTCGGGGTGAGGGTTGCCGGGTTTGTTCGGAAACTGGTTGGCTGGAGATTCTGGGCTCCGGCATGGTCGATCCAGAAGTGTTCAAAATGGTTGGCTATGATCCGGAAGAGGTTACCGGATATGCTTTTGGCATGGGCATCGAACGCATTGCCATGCTCAAGTACGGAATCAACGACCTCCGGTTGTTTTTTGATAACGACCTGCGGTTCCTGGAGCAATTTTGAGGTTTCAGTGTTCCCCGCTGCCGCTTCGCTTCAGACGGGATCTTCGACAGGTTTCAGGTTTCAGCCTTTGCCTCTCTCTTTCCTGACACCTGACACCTATAAACCTGAGATGTGGTGCTTGGAGTTTAGGATTTCATAAGTTCGCCTCACTCCATTACTCCGTCAGTTACCATGCTGGAATCTCAACGACCGAAGGACTAGATAATGCTGATTAGCCTCAAATGGCTGCGCTCCTTGGTCAGCTGTGATGCTTCACCTGACGAGATTGCCCACCGGCTTACCATGGCCGGGTTGGAAGTGGAAGCCATCGAGCCTTTCCGCTTTGGCCTGGAGCGGGTTGTGGTGGGTAGCATCCAAAGCATAAAGCAACATCCCGCTGTTGAGCATCTCCAGGTCTGCAAGGTACAGGGGTCTGGAGGTTCGCTGGATGTGGTCTGCGGTGCTCCCAATGTGGTGGAGGGGCAGATAGTGCCTCTTGCCCTGGATGGCGCTTGTCTTGCTGACGGTGCTGAGATTAGCTCAGCTGAAATTCATGGCGTATTCTCCCAAGGCATGCTTTGTTCAGAAAAAGAACTCGGTCTGGGAGAAGACGCTAGCAACATAATGGTCCTGGATTCCAACTTGTCCCCCGGAACCCCCCTGGCTGAAGCTCTTGAACTCGAAGACGACGTTCTGGATATTGGCATTACGCCAAACAGGGCCGACTGTCTGAGCCTCGTGGGCATCGCCAGGGAGGTGGCGGCCCTCTTCGGGCTCCCGTGGTCTTTACCTCCCATTAACCTCAAGGAGACCGGTCCGGCAGTAGAAACTTTGACCTCAGTAACCATCGAAGACCCGGACCTTTGCCCTCGCTATGCCGCCCGGGTGGTTCAAAATGTTACCATTAAGACCTCTCCTCTTTGGCTGCGACAGCGTTTGGAGGCTCAGGGTATCCGTGCCATCAACAACATAGTAGATGTTACCAACTATGTTATGCTGGAGTTGGGCCAACCCTTGCACGCCTTCGACTACCACCGTCTGGACGGCAACCGTATTGTGGTACGTCGGGCGCGACCAAATGAAACTTTCGTAACTCTGGACGGCCAGAAGCATCAGTTGCAGCGCAATATGTTGCTTATCTGTGATGCCAGCCACTGCGTAGCCCTGGCTGGCATCATGGGCGGCCTTGACTCGGTGATTACTCCCGACACTAATACCGTTCTTATCGAAAGTGCCCATTTTCAACCAACTGGCACCAGGCGAACCGCCAAAACCCTTGGAATGAGCACCGAATCATCCTATCGCTTTGAGCGGCGGGTAGACCCTGAGGGCGTGCTGACCGCATTGGATCGGGCCGCCCAGCTTATGGTGGAACTGGGCGATGGTGAGTTGGCCGCAGGCTACATTGATGTCTATCCAGTTCCATTCAGGCAGGAATCGATACAACTCCACGGGTCTAGAACCAATCGCTTCCTTGGTACGGATTTCACCAGGGAAGAAATCTGTAAATATTTGGAGTCGATCCAGTTGAAAGTCCGCACCGCTAAAGAGGACCTCCTCGTAGTAGATCCACCATCTTTTCGCGCCGACCTTAGCCGCGAAGTGGATCTCATGGAAGAAGTGGCCCGCCTGGCAGGATACGACCGTATCCCCAGTGCTTCACCTATGGCTCGCTTGGCTTCAGCCAAGCCGGCTCAAGATCAGGTCATCCGACAGCAGACCAAAGAGCTCCTTGCAGCCCATGGTTTCTGCGAAATTATCTCCTACTCATTCATCAGCCCTCAAGCTGTTGAACTGCTGCGACTCGAAGAGGATGACCGGCGGAGGCGGCTCCTTCCCCTTCGCAACCCCTTGAGCGAGGAACAGGCAGTAATGCGTAGTTCACTTGTTCCAGGTATGCTGGAAACTGCCGTCCGCAACCAGCGCCAAAACAACTTTAATTTGAGACTCGTTGAAATCAGCAAAGTCTTTTTCTCCAGGGGAGATGAGGAACTTCCTGAAGAGCGATTCAACCTTTGTGGCCTGCTCTCTGGTACGCGTCGGCCGGCAGGATGGAACGAGCCAGCTCAGAGCGTTGATTTCTTCGATATCAAAGGTGCGCTCGAGGCTCTCTTTCAGGACCTCGGAGTCGCAGATATTCGTTGGGCCAATACGGATCTAGCTCCTTACTTAAAGCCAGCTGCGGCTGCGCGTGTCCTCCTGGCCGACACCTGTCTGGGGGACCTGGGGGAGGTCCATCCCAGGGTTCTAGAGGACTTTGACCTCAAAGGCCCCATATATGTTTTTGACATCGACTTCGACCTCCTCATGGAAAAAACAGTATCTCTGAAGAAGTTCAAGCCCTTGCCAAGATTCCCCTCAGTCAACCGTGACCTGGCCATTGTCGTTTCTGGTTCTGTCGCCGCCCAGGATTTGCTCGACTATCTAGAACAACATCGGCCGCAGTACGCTGAATCCATCACCATCTTCGATCAGTACCAAGGCAAACAGATAGAAAAAGACAATACGAGTCTGGCCTTCCGTCTCACCTACAGATCCGGAGAACGCAGTCTCACTGACCTGGAGGTTAATGAAATCCATACGGCATTTAGCCAAAAGGTCATTGCCGCATTCCAGGCTGAAATCCGCTCTTGAAATTTGGCCGGTGGTGTTGCATATTACACAGCAGATCATGCAAGATTCAATACGGAGCAATCGGTGAACGGTAGACAAGCGATTGAGACCAAGCCGTTAACCCCTCTCCTTTTCGCTGTTCACCGTTTATCCAAACGTTATGTGCTTTGATCATGACAGACATCATTCCCAGTAAGCGTTTTTTCAAGATTGGCGAGGTAAGCCGGATTGTAGGCGTTCCCACCCATGTGCTTCGCTATTGGGAACGAGAGTTTTCCCTGGTCCGACCCCGACGCGCCCCTTCAAAACAGCGGGTCTACCGTCGGAAAGATGTTGAGACGCTCCTGCACATCAAGAATTTGCTCCACGACGAGAAATACACCATCGCAGGTGCCCGCAAAAAAATAAAACTCCCCTCAGATCACTCTTCGCATCACCCAACCTTGGACGAAATCAAACAAGAACTGCTCGCCCTTCGCCGCATGTTGGATTAACCCGCATTATTTACGAAACGGTGTCGAGAAACCATGAAATATGCGGGTCAGCTTTCGTGCGTCACGGCTTTTATCATTGTATCTCTCTGGGCTACCTTGAATCTGACGCCAATTCCTTGCGGGCCACTCCTGACAATCTCGCCGGTGATCTTGATAGGTTTTTGGTCCTTAGAAGACACAAATGTCATTGTTATTTTTGTTCCGACTACAAAGGATTCGCTGGTTTCGATAAAAGCTCCACCAACACTTATGTTGTGAATGAAACCCCTGTAGGCACGACCTTGGACAGCAAAATCTACAGCTACCGAGGGAACTCTTCTGGGATGCTGCCTTTTCTCTATTACTCCCACCTTGTAATCATGGATGTTTCTTTTTATATCTGTTAGAAATTTTGGTGAGTAGGAGGCGTCAAACTTGATCTCATCGCACAGTCTGCTGATTTCTTTTGCCGCCTCACTGCTTGGTGCATACTGTAGTACTGAAAGACCTTGTTTTAGCGATCTCACGAAGTCGGTCCGCTGGCATATTTCTGTTTTCGCAACAGCCATATCAATTGAGTCTAACGCTTCTCTGACGTCACGCCCCAGTGCGGTCCCGACAACCCTTCTGGATATAAGAAAATGTCCTGCCAGTCGACTATTGTGCCTCCTCGCATTTTTTATCAGGGCAACTGTTTTCTTACTTGCCCACATAGAGAGCGGTGATGGCTCAATGGGTAAAATAGCAAGGTTTGTAGTTAATAATATTGATAGATTTATACCAAGATTGCTTGGTGGGGCATCAATGACGATATACTTGTAATCCTTGGCTAGTTCAATGATATCTGCATGCAAAGTATCTTTTGGGTGGTGGATCACATCAAAAGTGTTATTGTCACATATGGCTTGCCATTGTAGGACACTTCCTTGTGGATCGGCATCAATGAGCAAAACCTTCTGATCCTTGCTCGCAATATAAAACGCTATATTGATCGCAAGCGTGGTCTTGCCAACTCCACCTTTATGGTTTACTAAACTAATTATCATGGCTTGGATATCTCTTGAAGTATTGCATCATTAACCAAATAAAAAATGTAACCCCCTGTCTCTTTGTCCGCAGCAATCCCTTTGAATGAACTTACCGTAAGCATTTGAATCATCGACCCTAGTGCCTGAGGACGCGGACGCTCTTGCGTCGCAAGAAGTCTGTCAGTGATGCCGGCATAACCATTGGAGTAATCAGGTGACTCCGTTTTCCTTCTCGAATCACATCTCCCGGAATACTCAGGTGGATATTCCTCGTGGGTTCTCGCTTTGACACGAAAGTGTTATATGAACTATTGGCCTTCAGATTTAGGTGCTCCTGCAATGCGCTAAACACCTCGCTCGCATCCCATTCGGGGTCAACTACAAGCACCTGATAATGCCACTTCTTCAAGAGACTGAGGATTGATGGTGAAAGACGCTTAAAGTCAATAAGGTGGACGGCTCCGCCTCTCTGAAAATAGAAACCGACCTTGACCGTGAGGCTGAATCCCTTGGGGGTTTCAGTGCCGAACCGGACTCTTTCGCTACGCTGGTGTGGTTGTCCTAATACTTTCAGGAAGGCTTCCACCAAATCTGGGACGAATTGGGAACGGACGATCACAGTATTTGTGTCAGCGGTGAAGGCCTGCTCATCCATCGGAGGAGTGACGCGGGCTTGTTCCAGTTGCCCCCCCAGTTGCACATCTACAACTCGAATTCCCAGACTGTCCAGATAAGTCTGCAAGGCCGGATCGGTGCGCTCTTCGGCATCTTTAAGAAGATTTATGACGAAAATCTTTCCTCCATGCTCCTGAGGTCTGGTAGCAGTCAAAATCCAATCGCCCTGGATGCTGATTGGCAAAGGCGTATGGATGATGAGCGGATCGCGCTTATTCCAAACTTCCATCTTGTCTAACTGATGTATCAAGCGCTGCCAAATTGAACGAAAGTTGTCATTTTCCCGGACCTTAACAATACGGTAGCGATCATCCCAGACGGCATGGATGGTTTCTTCAAGCTGGAAGGGTAAACGGTCGTTGAGGTCCAGGAACACGCTCTCACCGCTCGGAAACTCCACTAACGGGAACAGGCTGGATTCAAGGGTGATCTCTCCTTGCCCTCCAATTGGGAGAGAGTAGAGTCCCTTGTTTGAACCTTTTCCACCCAGAGCTACCACCGTTGCTATGATAGCCTCTGCGAGCACCTGACGCCGCCGTTCTCCTGGGATTGGAGGAGAGACCATTCGGTTGTTTGGGGCGGCTTCAGTAATTTCCTGTTTAACCGTGTCGCCAACCCCGCCTTCTGCAGACATGCGCTCCTCTTTGAAGCTAGCTGTAAGATCAGCGAGGTCATTTGAGGTTAGCTCTCCTTTCACCTCCTGCATCGAGCCTCGAACTGGTGGCTCCGAAGTGGTTGCAGGAACTGTTGGTGCTTCAACCTCGGCATGCACCGTGGTGTCAGCTGTATTTGGCGTACTGAGGGGTACAGAGATAGGAATGATGATACGCTGTCCCGGCTGAAGGTGGTTAAAATCCTTTATCGCGGGATTCAGTTCTTTTACAGCGTTAATTGCCTCGTTGAAAATGAGATGTTCGGGATAATGGAATTGATCACTGAGAATCCCACAGAGTGAATCACCCCTTTTCACCTCATAGATTGTGGTGCGGAGGTCTCTGGGAGTCTCTGCCCTTTTAGGCTCACCTCCCTTGATAAACCCTAAGGGAATGAGTAGCCGTTGACCTGGATGAATTACATTGAGATTTGTGACCTCAGGGTTAAATGTTTGCAGCACCTTGGACCAGTGGATGATTTGGGCAACAGAGCCGTGAACCCTCTCCTCCAAAATATTCCAGATGCGGTCGCCTTTCTTGACCAGGTACTCTTCGCAGAGCACCCGCTTATTCTGAAAAGTTCGGATAATATCGGTGCCCGCAGAAGCCGGTTGTCCGCCAACTTCTCTGATTTGCTGTACGCTTGACTTCAGCCTGTAGTCGACACCATATACACTGGCACCTGGAACGAGGACGGCCAATAAGAAACATGTGACGCGTTTGAACCACATCTCCTCTTACACCCCTCAGAAGAGTATTGGGAATCATTCCTGATCGGTTGGGATACTATGGAATCTGACCTAGCCTAACGTTAATGCTGCTCGCAGTGACCCAACGGTTCAGATTCAACCTCGCCCATCGAATGTGCCAGATGGACAGGCTTTCAGACTTGTCAGAAGTAGCGTTTACCAAGAACCGTCTTTGCAATAATCATGCAAGCTACAAGAACAACCTCCACGACTACCATTTCCTAGACGCTCAGTCATTCTTGAAAAGCGGATTTCTCAGCACAAAGAAGCTTAACCGTGGGTAACACGGTACCCATAGATAGGAAGTTCCACTCTCACGTCTAGTTGGTGGATCTGAGACTTTACTGTGAATTGTGGAGAGCGAAAAAGCATGCTGTTATCCTCCCGGGAGGCGATATAGCCGCACTTTAGGTGGGCTCTCATTGTTTTTTCGACACACCCGCTAGTGGGCAGTCAAAGCAAATTTGACGAGAGGAGAAGACTCCGCTCGGAGTATCCAAAAGAGATCGCGCTTATTATGTTAGTGAATGTGGTTTGGGCAGGGTGGTAGAGCCGCGTACCAAATAATGTGGAGTTCGCATGACAGGCGGAAATGCTAGCGTTAGATTGGTCTAACATTTGCATGGAGAAGCTTGACCCCTTCACACCCTATCTGCATGGGGCGGGGAAGTAATTGTTTCTATTCTTCAGGACAAAAGTATTTGCATTTTTAGAGCAATACTGTTATAGATAGCGGGACTTTTTTTGTAGCGAAATTGAAAGCATACGTGTTTAATCGCTGCTCTAACCTAGTGCGGAGCCAGTAAAAGTGAGGGGGGTATGGATCTCGTCTTATCCAAAGAATCGATAGATAACATCATTAGCGCTCTGGATGAAGATGTTCTCCGGGCCGGGGCTGACTGCGTCCTCTTGGTTGACCGCTCCGGCAATCTTATTGTCAATCGAGGCGATCCTGCCAATCTGGATGTTGTGGCCTTAGCTGCACTTTCTGCGGCCAATTTCGGCGCAACCGCCGAGATTGCTAAACTTATTGGAGAAGATGACTTCGCCCTTCTCTTCCACAAAGGCAAGAATGAAAACATCCACTTCACCAAAGTGGGAAAGGGGTTCATTCTTATTACCCTTTTCGGCAAGGATGTTTCTTTGGGGCTGATCCGGTTAAATACCGCGAGAGTGACTGATACACTGATACCTATTCTGGGCGGAGAACTGTAACTGTGTCGTTTATTGATCTTAGTAAAAACGAGGTCCAATGTAAGATCGTGTTCTACGGGCCTGGGCGAGGGGGCAAGACTACCAATCTGCTTTACCTACACCAGGCCATGACCGACTCGGTTCGTGGTAAGATGGTTACCATCGACACCAAGGGTGACCGCACGCTCTTTTTTGACTTTCTCCCTTTGGCCCTCGGTCAGATTCAGGGACTGAGCATAAAGATCCAGCTTTATACCGTCCCTGGCCAGGTCATGTACAATGCGACCCGCAAACTGGTTCTCAAAGGTGTGGATGGCATCGTATTCGTGGCTGATTCTCTTAAAGTTCAGAAAGAGAAGAACGTTGAGAGTCTGGAAAATCTGAGACAGAATCTTGCTGAGGATAACGTCGACATTAATGAAATCCCTCTCGTCCTTCAGTACAACAAAAGAGACCTCGGCGGTTCTAATATTCCCATCCTCTCTGTTGAGGAGATGCAGGAAGACATGAACAAGGAACTCCAGGTTCCCTGGTTTAGTGGCAGTGCACTCAAGGGCGACGGTGTGTTTGAAACGCTAAGAGAGATCAGCAAGGTGACAGTAAAGTATGTTAGCCGCAAACTTTTATCCCGGTAACAACAGCCAGTTGACATAAGGAGGGGCACATGGATTTGACCGACGACCCCTTGGCAGGAGTTGATGCCAGCGAATTAGAGGCCGACATTGACAGGGCCATAGACGAACTCTTCGTCAAGAAGACCGAGGGACAAGAACCTTCACTTGCTGAGGAAGCCCCCCCCGAAGAGCCCGCCGAAAAACCGGCAGAGAAACCAGTGGAAGAATCTGTTCCTGCTCCGCCGGCCGAAGCCGCAGATGATTCTTTAGCTCAATTGAAGGAGAGTCTTCTCACTCTGGATTGGGAGATTACTCCCGAGTCCATACAGGATTTTGAAAAAGAGCTCCACGCCGTTAGCGACAAGCACGGTGATAATCGTCACTGCATGGCAGTGATTAAAATGTCCCTGGGGGTGCTCCAATATTTACGAGCTGCAAAGGCTGATGCCTCACCGCTCTCCGTCCAGTTTTTGCATGGAGCTGCCAGTGGCCTTGACCTTTTCGTGCGGGAGCCAGCCCCCACAGAGACTGAGCGCAGCGAGGTAATGGACAAATTGCTCGGTCAATTTAGGCGGGTGAAGGCTGAGATCCAACGAATGAAGCCGCCGGCAGAGGAACCTCCAGCAGTTGCGCCCGAACCAGCAGTCGAGCCTCCGCCAGTTGAGGAGCCGATTCTGGAAGAAATAGTCGAGGAAGCACCTGTGCTGGACGAATTATTCGAGGAAGAACCGCTATTGGAAGATGGGCTCGAGGAAGAGCCGACTCTGGTCGCTCCCCCGGAAGAAGAACCAGTGCTGGAAGAACCTCCTGAAGAAGAACCGACACTGGAAGCACTCACCGCAGAGGAACCAACACTGGCAGCTCCCTCGGAAGAAGACGCTTTGTTGGAAGAGCTTTTGGAAGAAGAACTTGTAGCTGAAGAACCACCCG
>JAUWKY010000267.1 GCA_030613915.1 Syntrophobacterales bacterium | reverse complement strand
GCAGGCAGTGGACGGGATCCTTCTGGATCTTGGGCTCTCCTCTTTCCAAGTGGATGCTGCCGAACGGGGGTTCAGCTTCAGCAAACCTGGCCCGCTGGATATGAGGATGGATACGAGAGCGGAGACTACCGCGGCCCAGTTGGTCAACACTTTGAGCGAGCAGGAACTGGCTGATCTCATCTGGCGCTTCGGAGAAGAGCGCTGGAGGCGGAGAATTGCCCGAAACATCGTCAGGGTGCGAGCTAAAGCGCCAATCGAAACCACTGAACGTTTGGCCGAAGTGGTCCGCAGAGCCATTCCTGCAGGTAAGAGGTCACGGAAGCGACATCCGGCCACTCGCACTTTTCAGGCCTTGCGGATGGCGGTGAACCGGGAACTGGATAACCTGCGGATATTCCTCCAGGGAGCTCTGGACTTGCTCCGGCCCCGTGGTCGGTTGGCCATTATCTCTTTCCATTCCTTGGAGGATCGGGTGGCGAAGCAAGCCTTTTCCCACTGGGCGAGATCATGCCGTTGTCCGGCTCAGTCGCCGCTTTGTCAATGTGAGGGAAAACCCCTGGTGCTGCGGGTCAACAAAAAGCCTGTAGTACCTGGTGCGGAGGAGATAAAAGCGAATCCTAGAGCCAGAAGTGGCCGCTTACGCGTGGTGGAAAAAGCAGAAGCTGCATGAGTAAGAAGAAAAAAAAGCGAGCAGGCAAAAAGGCAGCAACGCCCAACTGGAGGCAGCGGAATATATCCACCATTATTGCCGTTTTTCTCTGGCTTCTGTTCAGCGGCTTTGGCTATGTCTGGTGCCGGGTGCAGGTGGTGCAGCTGGGCTATAAACTGTCAGACGCTGACCGGACACACACTCAGCTTCTGAATGACAGCAAGAAGCTACACCTGGAGTTGGCAAGGCTTAAAGCTCCTGAACGGGTGGAGCGCATTGCCATCGAACAGCTAGGGCTCAACCGCCCGCGCAAAGAGCAAATTGTGGTGCTCCGATGACGGTTCAACCTCGCCAAAATAACCTTGAGGTTCGCTGGATACGGTTCCGCGTTCTTCTCGTGGCCACTGGTTTACTCTTCGGCTTTTTGTTGTTGATTGGTCGGAGCTTTCAGGTTCAGTTTTTCCAGTGGGAGGGTTGGGCGAGTGTTGCCAACAAACAAATCCGCAGAGATTTTCACATTGAGGCGCGGCGCGGAGAGATTTACGACCGCAACGGTCAAGAACTGGCCATCAGCATTGAATTAGAATCCCTGGCCGCCAATCCTCGAGCCATAAAGGATCCGGAAGGCGCTGCGAAAAAACTTGCTGCAGTCGTTGAAATCCCGGCGACCAGGCTGGGAAAAAAATTACGCCAGCACCGCGCCTTTGTCTGGTTAAAACACTATCTCACCCCTAGACAAGCTGATGCGGTTCGGGCTCTTGGCCTCGAGGGCATCCACTTCGTCAAAGAGAATCGCCGCTACTACCCTAATGTTGAGCTTGCAGGCCATCTCCTTGGGTTCGTCGGCCGAGACCACATAGGTTTGGAAGGGCTGGAGGTGGCCCAGGACCTACTCTTGGGTGGCGAATCTGGTACCCATCCTGGAGCCAAGGACGCTCGGGGTCAGATCATTTACACTCACGGCCTGCCTGCTGCGCCAGATCCGCAGGCATACAGTCTCCGACTAACCCTGGACAAACGCATTCAATACATTGCTGAAAGAGAATTACAGAAGACAGTGACTGATTATGGGGCCAAGGGCGGTATGATCGTGGTGACCGAGCCGAAATCTGGCGAAATCCTAGCCATGGCCGTGTTCCCATCGTTCAATCCCAATTCTTTCTCCTCTTATGGGCCAGCGGTCTGGCGCAATCGAGCAGTGACCGATGCTTTCGAACCGGGATCCACTTTCAAGATCTTCTTGATGGCGGCAGCCCTGGAGGAGGCTTTGGTTCACCCAGACGACCTTTTTTACTGCGAAAATGGCAAATACAAAGTAGTGAACCACACAATTCACGATCTGAAAAAATTTGGCTGGCTCTCACTGGCGCAGATTCTGCGTTTTTCCAGTAACATCGGGGCTGCTAAAGTCTCAGAAAAACTGGGTCCGAGCCGCTTTTACCATTACATTCGCGGTTTCGGCTTCGGCGCTCCTACCGAACTTGGCCTGCCGGGCGAGACTGCCGGTTTGGTCCGACCGCCCGACAAGTGGACCCCGGTGGATCTTGCCGCCGCCAGTTTTGGTCAAAGCCTGTCAGTATCTGCCACCCAGCTTGCTATGGCCCTGGGGGCTGTAGCCAATGGTGGCCTGCTGATGCAACCTCTCCTGATCAAGGAGGTGCTGGACGCACAAGGGAGAGTAGTCAGGCGAAACAATTCCAGGGTAGTACGCCGGGTGATAAGTGCGACCACTGCCGAACGGCTGAAGGACCTGCTGGCGGATGTACTCACACCTGGAGGCACCGGGGCTCGGGCTGCGCTCGCCCAGTATCAGGCGGCTGGCAAAACAGGAACCGCTCAGAAGAGTAACCACAAGAGTGGCGGCTATGAGGACGATAGCTACACTGCCTCCTTTGTGGGCTTCGCACCGGTGGCAGATCCCAAAATCCTTGTGGTGGTGGTGATCAACGAGCCCCAGAAGGGTTATTATGGTGGGGTGGTGGCAGCTCCTGCCTTTCGTCGTATCGCCCAGCAGACTCTCCACGCCCTCCAGGTACCCCCGGAAAAAACGCAGAACAAAGGTAAGAATGTTGCCACCCTGGACAGTATTGGATCGCCATCGCAGTCGCCTGTGACCCTGCAACCGGTTGCCTATGGTCAGAGACAAAGCAACCAGCCAACGGTGATGCCTGATCTTACCGGCCTCAGCCTGAGAGCTGCACTTGATCGATTGCAGAACTTCACCGGTTCGTTGGATATTCACGGCAGCGGTAGGGTGGTGGGACAAAACCCTGAACCGGGTAGAAATCTCAGCACGATCAGCTCCTGCAGCCTCATCCTGGCAGCAGACTAGGGGGAAACATTGCTGTTGGAACACCTGATTCAGGATTTTGCCACTCTCCAGGTGCACGGGCGCCTGCAGCGTCAGGTGCGCGCCCTTACCTACCACAGCGGCCAGGCCTCGGAAGAAAGTCTTTTTGTGGCCATAAAGGGAACGCAAAGCGATGGTCATGATTTTGTCCATCAGGCCATTGACCGGGGTGCTCAAACCATAGTTGTGGAAAAACCACAGGAGCCCATATCTGGAATAACCGTCATCAGGGTTGCCAATTCCAGGGCGGCCCTGGCCCACATTGCAAACCGATTTTACGGTTTTCCTTCCCACAAGCTCACGGTTATTGGCATCACCGGGACCAACGGCAAAACCACTACCGCTTACTTGCTCGAGTCCATCCTACAAGCCTGCGGCCATCGAGTGGGAGTTATAGGAACAGTAAACATTCGCTATCCAGGTCATGTGCAGCCAGCACCCGTTACCACTCCAGAGTCCCTCGACCTCCAGCAGACCTTTAAGCAAATGGTTGACGCTGGAGTCAGCCACGTGGTCATGGAGGTCTCTTCTCACGGCCTTGACATGCACCGTGTGGACTGCACCCGTTTCGCTGTTGGTCTTTTTACCAACCTGTCCCAAGATCACCTGGATTATCACGGCAGCATGGAAAACTACTTTGCGGCCAAGAGCCGGTTGTTTTCACACATTCTGCAGACACAGGTGGAGCCACCACCACTTGCAGTCATCAACTGGGATGACCGCTGGGGTCAGCAACTGTGCTCTCAAGTGAACGGCCCGCTGCTTCGCTACGGTCTGGCAGCCGACGCTGAGATTCGAGC
>JAUWKY010000323.1 GCA_030613915.1 Syntrophobacterales bacterium | reverse complement strand
CGTGGAGTCGAGACCCGTACTCAGGAGCCAGTGACCAGCTGACAGCAGGCAGCTGCGGTAAGTAGTAGCCGGTAAACAGTAAGCAGTCGGCATGTAAAACGGACGGGGGCCTGTCGAAGAAGTAGTGCTTACTGCCTGGTGCCTAGTTAGGGTATGCGCTCTGTGGCGCCGTGCGGAATGGAGGGATAAGGCTAGTCTGAGGTTTTGACTCTCCTTGGTCTCTTCGCTTCCTTATAAAGCTCGTAGAGCTCAGGAAAATGCTTTTTCACATGCGCGACTGCCTGATCGCCGCTCAACCCTTCCTTCTGGCTCAGCGTTCGTACGAGCTGATCCCAAGCCTTCAGCAGTTTCTCATTTTCCGTCACACACTCTCCTTGGGATCAGTGGGAGCACCACGTTTTTTTGTTGATATCTCTAACAAGAAGAGTCTCTCGTCAACTTGACTCAGAAGTTTTTTCATGACTTTTTCCGAGACAATCCCCGCCAGGTAAGCCTCCTTGATTCCGTCCTTTTCAGCATGGAGCAACCGTTCTTCCGCCAGGTGCAATTCCTCGGCGACCGCATTTTGATGCTCGGCGGCAGCTTCCTCCAAATCCATATGCAGTTCCTTCACTCGATCTTGCAAACGCGGTGCCAAGAGTTCGTAGTTGCTTTGGGTCAGAAGCCCGCGGCCAACCATTTGCTCCAACTCCAACTGCACTCGGCCTAAGGCGAAGACTTCACCTTTCCTTGTTTCATAAGATTGTTCAGAGTCGCCTCGAATCAGCCCGAGCTTCCGGAGCACCATCTTGATGCTCAATCCTTGGACCAGCAGGCTAAAAATCACCACCGCAAAAATCATGGCCATCAAAAGCTGGCGTAGGGGAAGGTCTATGGGCAAACTCAAGGCGAGTACCATGCAAATGGCTCCCCGAATACCGCCCCAGAAAAGCACTCCCTGCCAGCTTCCAGGTAGGGGCTTATCCACTTTACCAATCAGGGGCGCAGTGCAAAATACTGCGGCGGCTCGCCCACAAATCATGGCCGCCACCGCCAGCAGCACAGCTACCCAAAGTGGCCCAAAGTTAACTATTTTTACTTCTATACCGATCATGAGGAACAGAACGGAATTTACCAAAAAGGCTGCATATTCCCAGAAATCGCTCACTGAAATTCGGGTAGTGGGTGACATGGCCCACCTAGTACCGTAATTCCCGGTCATTAAACCAGCCCCTATGACCGCCATCACCCCGGAAATATGCAAGTGCTCTGCTAGCAGGTAAGCACTGAAAGCGAGAATAGTGGTCAAAGTGATCTCAATGAGATGGTCGTCCACCAAACTCATTACCTTGGCCATGGCCAGGCCCAGGAGCACTCCGATCCCACCTCCCCCAACCACGCTCACGACAAATTGGCGCCCAGCAGATAGGAGATTGAAATCGTCACCTTGGGCTATTCCCAGAAGAACTCCAAAAAGCACCACAGCCACGCCGTCATTGAAGATGCTCTCGCCCTCGATTATGAGCGAGAGCCGCCGAGTCACTCCAAGTTCTTTGAAAAGAGCCAACACCGAGATGGGATCGGTGGCGGCGACAATGGCACCAAAAAGGAACGCATGTCCCCAGGAAAAGTCTGGGCCTCCATTCCACAACTGAAAACCGTAATAGGTAACAACAGCAGTGACAGTGGTGGCTAGAAGCACACCTGGCAAGGCTAACATCGCAATGGAACGAGCATTTTTCTGGAGATCAAGTATGTCTATGTTAAATGCAGCTTCAAAGAGGAGGATTGGCAGGAAGATATGAAAGACCAATTCCGGGGTCAGGAGCATCTGCGGCAGAAGATCAAGTGCCCCCATCACTAGGCCTACGACTACCAAGGCGATAGTGTACGGCAGCCGAATGTATTTGGTGAACATGGCAACGGCTGCCGCAACTATCAGCAGCCACAATGCTTGCGCTTCAATGCCAAGTCCCATACGAGTTTATCTCCAAGGGCGACTCCCATTTAGCCTAGCCCGGATATTTCATGAATTGCTGTCGCGAGACCACGAAGATGGGTGTGCCACCTGGCAACCGCAGGGTGTTGGTTCCGAGGCGTACCTAAACGGTACGTCGCAGGGGTCGACACCCGAGGACGCCAGGAAGGATGGCCATATCCGTGGTCGCAGCAAGTAATTCATGAAATATCCGGGCTTGTGTTGATTGCAAAGGAGTCAGGAGCCAGTGGGCATGCTCGGTTCTACTACTGGATACAACTGGTCAGAGGTTATTTCCCAGTGCTCGCCGGCGACGATTTTCCTTTCTTCGTCACCCGTCCAGACACCCAGCCCACTATGATACCCAGAATGAAAGCCCCCAGCAGAATAATAGCCCGAGATGCCTGTGTGCCCCAGAAGAGAAATTTCACCTGCACCACTTCAGAATTCTGAATAATGAACGTTGCAAACAGCAATCCGAAAACCAAAAAAACAATTCGTTTGGGAGTCATTGCCACCTTCCTCTTCAAGTTAAATGCCTAAAATGTACTAAAGTGAGCTAAAGTGACTAAAGTCAGCCATTGGGAGGTTCTTAAAAACCGTACCGTAGGTTTTCTATGCTTTGTCCCTCTGTCTTGCCTCACCTGCCTTCTGCTTGCCTGTCCCGTGCTCAGTCGCGGGGCTGCCCCCTGCCCGCTTCTTCTCGGCCACAGTCTTTTCGTAAAGCTTTAAATATTCTTGGGCGGAGGACTGCCAACTGAAATCCATGGCCATGCCGTTCTGCATAATTTGCCGCCAGGTCTCAGTTTGGGAAAAGAGATCGAGAGCTGTCTTGGTGGCGTCCCAGAATGATTCCGCTTTGTAATTGGTGAATCGGAAGCCAACACCTTCTCCTTTCGTGGGATTGAAAGGGGTGATGGTGTCGTACAGACCGCCGGTGGCCCGCACGATCGGCACGGTGCCATAGCGCAGGCTATACATCTGATTCAGGCCGCAGGGTTCGTACTGAGACGGCATCAGGAACATATCCGCGCCAGCTTCGATCTTGTGGGCCAACCTCTCATCGAACTCCAGCCGTACTGCGACCTTTTCAGGATAGCGCTCAGCGAGCGCGGTCAGCATCGTGTGATAC
>JAUWKY010000009.1 GCA_030613915.1 Syntrophobacterales bacterium | reverse complement strand
TGATCATGGTCACGATGATAACGGGTAATGAACGTGCCAGGGGATAGGCGATGGACATATCCCCAAGGCGGTAAGCTCCCGCAAGAGCGGCCATATAGGAGGCCAGGAAAAAACCGGAAATAATCGAAAACATCCACACAGTGGGAGGAATGAAAGGAATCTTATTGCAGTAGTAAATGAGGATGGGCAACACACAGACCACACCTATGGTGTTGGCCACCAAGAAATAAGCGAGGGTCGGATGGTCCCTTTTGCCAAGGAAATTCCAACCCGCATGGGTGAATGCGGCTATTAAGAGAAGAACAACGGCTGTCAAAGACATGTTATTGGTTACTTGCCCGTTTGATCTCTCACCTGCCTATCTCCAAAAACTAGACTCGGCAAAGCTATCATGCCAGTAAATTGGCGCAGAAGCGATGGCTGATCCAGCATCTGCTGCAAGCAGCAACAACTCGATATCAAACGAGAATGTCCTTACCTCGGTTTTCGAAAGTATTTGTCTCAAAAGCTGTGCATTAAAAGCCTTGAGACCACATTGGGTGTCCGTGATTTTCCCTGTATGCGGGAATAATGTTGAAAACACAAGGCCGCGCAAGCCAACCATTCGACGATCAAACTCAGTCAACCCTTGAACTTCTCCATTTTTACCCCAGGGTCCGCGACAAATACTCCCCGCCTCATAGCGTGAGGCGATAGTAACCATCGTTTTATCGTTTTGTTTCTCCAGTAAAAGCCCAATTGCATTGACAGGTGCTGCCATATCAGCATCTGTGTAGACAACTATATGCGGCGTATCACCTTCGGAATAATCTTCTAATGCCTGCCACATGCCATATTGAATGGATCCTCCCTTTCGGCTGTCGGATGTGGACTCTAATCCTATGATAACAGGTGACTGGCATTTGATGTCATCGTCAAGACAAAGAACCTTTACATTTCTGTACCCTTCTGTTCCAATAATTTGCTCTGCTATCTCCCCGCTTTGGCACGGACAACCATCATCGACAAGAATCATGTTAAAACTTACAGGCGAATCCTTCAGTAGCCAGCCCATTTGGTCAACTTTACGCCGGACGAAATCTTCGCCATAGGGGTTATCGCTTCTTTTGGGACGGATCCTGTTGTGCTCATTATACATGGCGACTACGAGTGATACGTGGAGAGGAGAATTTATTTGTTTCACATATATTTTTGATAGTGCAAGCTTCGAAACCAAAAGCATTGCATTTTTATAATTCTCTGGATCTGAAGTTAGCCATTTATCGAGATTCTTAAGAGCAGAAATGTCCGAATATTTGTCCATTAAGTCAGTGGCTGCTTTATAAATTAACTTATCCTGATTGCTATCGGTTAAGTCTATTTCATCTGGGAGATTTTGAGAAAGCACAGCTACAGTGGTCTCCCATGAAGGATCAATAGCCACTTCTTGGTCGGACGCTGTCTTATCTTGTAGAACGACCCCATCAAGTAATAAAGGTAGGTTATTCGCTATCTTTTGAAATTCTTTAAACTTCAAGCCCAAAATAAAATCACTAAATTCCAAAATGGATGAAGCATCATATTCATCTGGTATCAAGTCCTGGTATGTGTGAGCTATAGTGGCAAATTGCTGGATCATCTTATAGTAACTTTTCAGGCTCTCTGTGCTTCCTCCAAGCGTATTTGGTTGCTGAATATTTATTGCATCTTCAAATAGCGCAACAAGTTGTTTTGCAGACACAACAACCGCCTGTGGTTTTTGTATGAAGTCTGAGTGCAAACTACAGAAGTTAAAAAACATATTCACTATCTTCTTCATCTAGTATTGCCAGTCTATCACGATACTGATAAACTTTTTTTGGTGAGAAGTATAAGAGGAAGTAGGTTTGTATGTCAAACCTCTATTACCCCAAAAAATAGTGAGGGGAACGCACGTGAAAGCGATTATTGAATCTTCATTATTTGAATATCTGAGCGACATCGTCTCTCAATACTATGACCTCGGTAAATTGATCAGGGTGGAGCGCAATGAAACAGGCTATGTGAATATTAGCTATGACCTCGAGACCTTGCGAGATGGGGAGAGTAAACAATATATTTTGCGATGCTATCGCAAGGGGACGCATGAAAATAAAATCAAGTTTGAACATGCATTAATGAGGGAGTTGCCTGAACGAGGGTTCGATCTTGCTCCGAGCGTTGTGGTGACAAAAGATGGTTCCACCTATGCGATAGTACCCGAGGAGTTTGCCGAAGGTAATTGGGCAACCAGTATCGCTGTTTTCAGTTATCTCCCGGGGGAAGACAGATATAGTTGGGACGCTCCCCTGTGTACAAGCGAGGAACTCACAAACGCTGCAGAAGTGTTGGCCCTATACCACAATGCCATCTTCGGGTGGGAGGGAGCAGGCAATTGGAAGAAGCCCAGAATTATCGAGCAGATATCTCTTATGGTGAAGCAGTGGCGAGCGCATGCGAAAAATGGAGGCAATTCTGTTTTTGATCTCTACTTTGCGGAACACTCCGATTATCTTTTGGAAACACTCAAGGAGTCTATGCACTTCCCGACGAGAGCCGTTTATGACACCCTGCCTCACCTTGCCATTCATGGGGACTACCACCCGGGCAATCTCAAATTCTTAAACAGAAAAATTTCAGGACTATTCGATTTCGACTGGGCAAGAATGGACACCAGATGCTTTGATGTTGGCCTCGCAATTTTCTACTTTTGCACTTCGTGGGAAGTCAACTCTGATGGGAATCTGCTTGTTGACAGGGTTGAACTGTTTTTGGACTCTTATCAAAAAATAGAGGCCGAGGACGGGCAGGAACTAGGTCCCCTGACTAGTCCAGAGCTGGAAAGTCTTCCGCACCTGATCCTTGCAAGCAATGCATACGTGCTCGATTGGACAATCGGAGAATTTTACACCACTCATCCAGATGCCGAGAAATATGCACGCTATCTTCAACATGGGGTGCGGTTGATGAAATGGTTGGGGGAGAATTGGACTTCGTTGATGGACTTGGTTCTCACAAAACGCTAAAGGAGCCTCAACTTCACTTCCAAAGGCGCTCGTTCATCTATGACAACAGTACAGTCAGGTGGTCCCGTTAAGATATGCCATTCTGTCGATTCAAGGCGGCCATGCATATCAACATCCATTTCTTCTCCAGGTGTTGATTTGATGACAAGCCTTATGGTGTTTTCGGCCTTCCCGTCCTTTGATTCACAAAATTTTCGTTTCGGGCAAAGATTATGATGCCCTTTAGTTCTTATCTTTCATCACCTCGGCCATTTCTTGCAGCACTTTCTCCAAATTTCCCAGCTCTTTACCGTATTCAGCCCAATTTCCCTGGCGTAAGTAAGCTTTGGCTCTATTAAAGTGATCCAAGGCTAGAGCGCCCAAGTTGGAAACATCGAGCGTCTGAGGAAGAGATGGGGAAGTCAACACCTTGCGGGATATTCTTCCCTCCAATGCTCTGGATAAGGCCTTATCGAGATTTTCTTCCATGATGACGCGATTACCGAGAGCCACAATAACCCTTTTCAATTCCGGCAATGCAGCTGTCCTTGCTCTGTCTGCTCTTGAAGAAACGGTTGCCTGTCTCCTCCGGGCTTTTCCAAAGCCTTTAGGTTGAGTTGGTGCTGCTGGCAATTCCGTTTCTTCCTGTATTGCTTCCAAATAAATCGGTTCTACGTAGAAAAATGAGCCACTGATAGGAATGGCTAAAAGATTGCCCCTGATGACCCTTGAGCCCCTCTGGCCCCATAAACTCAACTCCCGGGAAATATCCGTTTGCTGATCCACCCTGGCTTCAATCTGCATGGGTCCATAGACCAGTTTCTCCTTGGGCAATTTGTAAACCAGCAGCTTGCCGAAATTGGCCAAGTCGCTTCTAGCAGCCAGCCAGCCAATCATATTGTCTTTCTTGGAAGGGGTGAAAGGGAGCATCAGCAGAAACTCTTCTTTATCGCCTTCTGGCAGTTTTATGATGATGTAGTAGGGTTTCATTTCCTGTCGGCTATCGCCGTACAACTCATCAGGAATCTGCCAGAGGTCTTCCTGATTATAGAATACCTGGACATTCGTCATGTGATAGGTGGTGTATGTATCCACCTGGATATCAAAAAGGTCTCTGGGGTAGCGGATATGATTTTTCAGATCAGCAGGCATTTCATCAAAAGGCTTGAATAGATGAGGAAACATACTCGCATAGGTTTTAACAATGGGATCTTCTTTATCAATCAGGTAAAAATATACATCCCCGTTATAGGCATCAATGACGATCTTGACGGAATTGCGGATGTAGTTAAGTCTTTTGTTATTAAAACGACGATAAGAGCGGCGGGAATAGGGATACATGTTGGAGGTGGTGTAGGCATCCAGTATCCAATAGAGCTTCCCTCCGGAGACAACCAGGTACGGATCGCGGTCATAATCCAGAAAAGGGGCAATTGAACTTACCCGCCTGTCAATCCGACGATTATACATGATCCTGCTCTCCGGGCTTAAATAGGTGGTAAACAGGATCTGGGAATCCAAGAATTCAAGGGCAAAAAATAGTCTTCTCACAAAAGAATTGATAGGAACGCCACCCCTTCCCTGATAATTGGTATAGACGTTCTTGTCCCCCTTGGGATAATCAAATTCCTTGGTCTTTGTCTTTACCAGAACATACTCATCGGTTTTTTCTCCATAATAAATCTCCGGACGGTCTACCATCAGGTCAGCATCAAAAGAGGGGGGCAGGTCTTTAACTAGAAGGCGGGGCAGTCCTTCGCGGGTCACTTCACTGACCGGACTTAAGGCCAATCCGTAGCCATGGGTATATTTCAGGTGCCTGTTAACCCAGGTATTTGCCTGGGGAGGAAGCTGATCAACAACCAACTCCCGGGCGGCCAGCATCACCTGTCGGTATTGGTTATTGATTACGTAGCGATCTACGTCCACATCGTTAAAATCGTAATACAGTCGTATGGATTGAAGCTGCCTGTAGGTTTGAAGCAAAGGGCGTTCATCCCAGATCCTGATGTTTTGAATCGTTACACTCTGCTCCTCGAGGTCTTTTGCAGTGAGATGATCATGCACATCAAAGTTGACTTCTTTGATCTTATGCAGATTATAGGCCTTACGGGTATGTTCAATATTGTATGCTATGTAGCGATTTTCTTTGGCCAATTCATTGGGTTTCACCACAATTTTTTGGATCAGCATGGGGAGGAGGTTTAAAAACACAAATACAGCACCCACCCAGATACCCACACTGATCCAGACCAATTTTGCCCTGGGCTTGAAGGCGCTCAGAAAAAGGACCACGGCCAGGCCCAGAGAGACAATGATCAGACCCTTATAGACCGGGACCTTGACATGCACATCGGTATAGCTGGCACCGAAGGCAGATCCCTGGGTAGAATACAAAACCCCATACATTTTCAGATGAAAACCCCAGGCCAGGAGCAAGGCAATGATTCCTCCCAGGAAAAGAAGGTGCTTCTTGGCCGTGGGTGTAATGGAAATATTGGGTAAAGAGGGAAGCTTTTCGTCCCCTTGAACAAGTTCACCAACGATTTGAAGCGCACCATCTTTCAGATACCAGATCGCGGTCAGGAGGCCTGTGAAAAAGAACAGGACCAATAACTCGTCCCGGACGAAAATATAAAAGGGAAGAGAAAACACAAAAAAACCGACGTCTTTGGCAAAAATAGGATCGGTGCTGCCGAACGGTTTTTGATGTAAATAGCGCAGGACCGTATCCCATTGTGACGAGCCCTTTGAGGCAATAATAAAACTGCCAATCAGAATAAAGCCGATGAGAAGTAAGTTTAGGGCGTTTCCTGAAAGGCCAACCTGGGAAAAATAACCGGCCTCATCATTAGAGCCCACTCCCGGCCCTTTCCCCGGGGCTATACGTTTGGCCACGTAAAGGTTCAAGGATATGATAAGAATCAAAAGCACCCAAACTACCAGACCTATCCCGAATTTGGTCAAGAGTATGGTCCAGAAGACAGATGAAAAGTTGAGATTCAGGAACCACAGCCAATCAGGATAGATAGATACCGCGGCCCAAACCAAAAAAACAACAAGAACAAACAAGCCGATAATTAATTTTCTTTTCATACTCATAACTTAATCTCCGTTGCTTACAAGGTCGGCAACCAACAAATAGCGAAGATGCTATTATGAACTAAATTAATAACCATTTAAAGAAATATTATCCGGCTGATATTTTACCATGACGATAAAGGTGCTCATGGTGAGCAGCTTATCGGCCAAAGGATCAAGGAAAAAGCCCCTAGCACAGTGACCTCCCTGCGGCTCCGAGCAAAGTAGCCGTCTAAAGGGTCTGTGGCACAGGCCAGCACGAAAATTGAAGCAGCGACGAATCTGGTCCAAGTGGCATCTGGAATCGCGAATACAATGAAAACCGGGACAAGGATAAGCCGTAAGAGGGTAATTTTAATCTCTTGACTTTGTCCACCCTCAGTTCCGTTTAATCCTGGCAATATTTCGCAGAGAGCTGTTCAGAGGAACTTCTTGACCCTTCAAGCGATTTTTGCCAGAGTTGTTTAAAATATCCGGGCTATCAATCACAAACAGGAGAGCAAATGAACGAAAAGCATATCGCCAAGATCGCTAAGGAACTCAAGCTTGGGACACAACAGGTCCTGGCTACTTCAGCTCTGCTCGAGGAAGGGGCCACAATCCCCTTTGTTGCCCGCTACAGAAAGGAGGCCACCGGTTCGCTGGATGAGGTGGCTTTAAGAACCATCCGCGACCGACTCCACCAGTTGCAGGAGTTGGACAAGCGCAGAGAGGCGATATTGAAATCTCTGGACGAGCGGGAGCATCTTACCGATGAGCTGAGAGATAAAATTCTGTCGGCTGAGACCCTTGCGGTCTTAGAGGATATATATCTGCCATATCGCCCCAAACGGCGCACGCGGGCAACCGTTGCCAGAGAGAAAGGGCTGGAGCCCTTGGCCCAGAAGATTTTTGCCCAAGAAGAGACCACAGATCCAAACCAAGAGGCTGAAGCCTTTCTTGATTCCGACAAGGGAGTGGAGGTGGTTGAGGACGCCCTAGCTGGCGCCCGAGACATTGTTGCGGAGTGGGTAAATGAAGATCAAGAGGCCAGAGCGAAAATGCGGGCATTCTATACTCAAAAGGCATTCTTTCACGCCAAGGTAGTTGCGGGCAAGGAGACTGAAGGAGGAAAGTACAGGGACTATTTTGATTGGCAAGAGGTTGTGGCGCAGGCTCCGTCCCACAGAATTCTGGCCCTGCGTCGAGGAGAAAAAGAGAGTTTTTTGACTGTTCGTGTACATCCTCCCGAGGATGAAGCTTTGGCTCTCCTGGAAACTCTGTTTGTTCGGGGAGATTGCGCTGCCGCCCAGCAGGTCAAAACGGCTGTGCGCGACGGTTACAAACGGCTCCTCTCCCCGTCAATGGAAACGGAGATCCGTTTAGCCACCAAAGAGCGTGCAGATGCCGGGGCGATCAATGTCTTTGCCGATAACCTTCGACAACTTCTGCTCGCTCCACCCCTCGGCCAGAAAAACGTTCTGGCCATAGATCCTGGCTACCGCACAGGTTGCAAAGTGGTTTGCCAGGATCGCCAGGGGAAACTCCTGCATACCAAGACTGTCTATCCCTTCACATCTGAGAAGAGTAAACGGGAGGCATTGGCGACGCTCGGTGAATTGTGTGAACGTTACCAGGTGGAGGCCATAGCCGTGGGGAACGGTACAGGTGGGCGTGAAATGGAGGCTCTGGTCAAGAGCCTGGATCTTCCTGACAACATTCCGATAGTAATGGTCAACGAGAGCGGCGCCTCCGTTTATTCCGCTTCAGCAGCGGCCAGGGCAGAGTTTCCAGACCTCGATGTGACGGTTCGTGGTGCAGTCTCCATTGGCAGGAGGCTCATGGATCCACTCGCCGAACTCGTGAAAATTGACCCCAAATCAATTGGGGTGGGACAATACCAGCACGACGTGGACCAGCAGGCCTTGAAAAAAAGCCTGGATGACGTGGTGACCAGCTGTGTCAATGGTGTCGGGGTTGAAGTCAATACCGCAAGTGAACAGTTACTCACTTACGTTTCCGGGCTCGGACCACAGCTGGCGAAAAATATCTTCGACTACCGCAATGAGCACGGCCCATTTCTGCGCAGGGAGGACCTAAAAAAAGTACCCCGGCTGGGTCCCAAGGCCTTCCAGCAGGCAGCTGGATTCTTGCGCATCAGAAATGGCAAGAATCCCCTCGATGCCAGCGCTGTTCACCCTGAATCCTACTCCATTGTCAAGGCCATGGCCGGCGATCTAGACTGCTCAGTAGCGGAACTGGTGCACAATGAAGAGTTAAGGCAGAAGATTGACCTGTCAACCTATGTGACGGCAAAGGTAGGAATGCCCACTCTCACTGACATTGTCACCGAGCTTGCCAAACCTGGCCGTGATCCGCGTCAGGAGTTCGAGGTCTTTGCCTTTGCCGAGGAAGTGCAGACCATAGATGATTTGCGATCTGGCATGAAGCTACCAGGGATCATCACCAACGTCACGGCCTTTGGAGCTTTCGTGGACATAGGTGTCAAACAGGATGGCTTGGTTCACGTGAGCCAACTGGCGGACCGTTTCGTCAAGAACCCCCGTGAGGTGGTCAAGGTTCAGCAGCGAGTAACGGTCACGATCCTGGATGTCGATCTCGAAAGAAACAGAATCTCTCTTTCCATGAAAGAGAATCCTGGGAGGTCTCCCAAGAGGGAAGAGAAGGGGCCAAAGCGAGGAAGCAACGGCAAGGAGAAGAGAAGACCAGAGACCAAGAGGCCCACCCCTTTCAATGCCCCATTTGCCCGTGCTCTCAAGAAAAAGTCTGAAGATTAGTGGTCAGATCTTTACGAGGCTGACAAGAGTCAACCGCAGACTGGATCCCTTTCACCTGACCATGTAAACATTTTGGCCCAATTCTTTAATGTGACCTTGCGATATTAATGCCTCTAGACTGGATTCTAATATCTCCAGGGTAAAATCGGTTGATACAAAGAGGTCTCTAAATTCCAGGGCCCCTCCTGGGTGAACCCCGGCCCAAGATTGTATCAGAGTCCGGAGTATCTCCTCAGCTTCAGTACCGGAAAACTCACGCCCCAAGTACTCTCTAAAATTTGATGATGTGAGCACCTGGCCATCGTCAGTGTAGAGAAGGCTGAGGGAGTCGGCTTCAACATGATGGCGCAAGAACCGAATGAGAAGCCATTCAGGGGGCATCTTAAGTTTATACAAACCATAATCTTCGAGGAATTCCTTACTCACAGCAAGGGAGGTTATCCACGTATCAAAAGGGTCTGAGAAATTGACACCCCTCACCGTATGGTCGATGAGGAAGCGGTCAGAGGCCCGTTTGCTGTTTAATTCTTCAATGCTCAGGCTGTAGACCTTGGCAGGCAGTATCAGTAGATTGGGAAAACGCAACATCTTGGTAGCACCCTTCGTTATATTCCCGCAAATATAGTACCAAAAACAATCACTTCCCTGTCTCACTCTTCTAACCCGGACATTTCATGAATAGCTGTCGCGAGACCACAAAGATGGGCGTGCCACCGGGCTACCGCAGGGGGTTGGTTCCGAGGCGTACCTGAACGGTACGCCGCAGGGTCCGACACCCGAGGACGTCCGGAAGGACGGCCATATCCGTGGTCGCAGCAAGTGATTCATGAAATATCCGGGTTAATCCACAGGTTCACCTGAACCACACTGAGGTCCCCGTCAGGAGGCAAGGACCGTTTTCAATTCTCCGTTGATCCAGTACTCTACAAAATACTGTTTGCATTCACCACATCGATAATAAAAACCCTCTACTCCTCCCTTGAGCTCTCCCTTCGTATTCAAAAGGCGCACATTGTCCGCACCTGCACCACAAAATATGCATTTCTTATCCCCGGTCAAATAATCCCTTCTATAGGTAGGATCTGTCATTGAAGCTTCCTCTTGAGAAACTTGACTAGATTCCTCACGTTGAATTGACCGACCAGAAGCGTAACGTTTGCAGTTAAGTCCGCAAGGCGACCGTATGCATGGACAACGTCGGCTTTCCCTTCACCTTCTATCTTGTTGATCGCCGCGCCTAGCTCATCTCGAATAGACCCAAGCTCGGTTACCAATCCCAATGCCATTTTATTCAGCTTCGCCATCACCGCGCCTCTTCTCAATGATCAACTGTCACTTACTCTCAAAGAGCCCGGATATTTAATGTTATGCTCAGACTTCCAATAGTCAAGGTCTCCCGAGTACAGGATCCGCCGGAACCAAAATCTTGGGTTTCAGGACAGATTGAGGTGTCAGGTGTCAGGTGTCAGGTGTCAGTAAAAGAAACATAGAAGCTGAAACCTGAACACTGAAACCTGAAACCTGAGATTTGGTGCTATGGCTGTATTTTCTCAATTTCTTTTGCTTGTTTCCCCCTCATTCTCAACAGTATTTCGATACTATTTCTGTATGTCTCTGTTAATGACTGCACTATCTTTATAGATCTCTCTATTTGTTGTAAGGCTGCGGCATTCTCTATTCCAGAATATGCAACTTGAATGGGTCTCAAACTTGCCGTCGTACTTTCCAAAGAATTTTGTAATTCAATTATCCTGTCATTTATAAACTGCAATTTGAATTTTTCCTTTAAAGCCAGCACTGCTCCTAGTAAATTACCTTCAAAGTAAGCAACAGTTGCAACGTATTTTAACTCAGTCACTGCATCAACTATAAAATCCTCCTGTAAAGTGATCTTACCCTCCCTCTCTTGTACTATTCTTAGCAACTCGTCCTTAATGCTAAATAACTGTTGTGCTCTCTCACCCAACTGTAGTGCTTGAATCACCAAGGCAGCAGTAGTTGCTTTTAATCTCTGTTCTTTTTTCTGGATTGCAGAAAGGGTATTACAAGGAAGGATCATCACGAACAACAGTACTACCAAAACCTTTTTCATTTCATTTTACTCCTTCTTGTTCTTACATTCCTCTCCGCAAACTCCCTGACAACCGCCTACAAAACATTGAGAAACAGATACGGTAGGTTACAGCAAGCAAAAAGCGCGTGCAAGGGGAAAGGTGATACCTGGTTAGGGTATAAGAAGAAGGACCTAATTTCTTTCAAGATGTTTGACGAGCAGGCTCTTAAGAAGCTGGCGATCCTTCGCGGAGATATGTGCAAACTTTACACCAATACCGAAACCTGAAGTAGAGTCATTGGGGGTGGTGACTGTATGCCAGACGACCCTGGCAACAATATTGAGCGATCTGCGGTGGGGAACCTCAATTGTCACCCGTAATTTACCTTCCACCTCTGACGGTTCCTGGCAAGAAATATAGGCGCCACTGGTGCTAACGTTCGTGGTTACCCCGTAGATGGAACCACGGGTGGTTTGTATATGTACGGGCCATTTGACCTTGGCTCTGGGTTGGCCGCGACTTTTGATTCCTAGAACCATACCAATGTAACCCTCTTTAGCTGGGTCTATCTATTGCCGTTAATCTTATCCCTCAGTTTCCCCGCACACTTAAACGTTACCACCTTCTTCGCCGGCAGCACCAATGGCTTTCCGGTGAGAGGATTCCGGCCCTTTCTCTCTTTTCTCTCACGGACGGAGAATTTTCCAAACCCGCTGATGAGGACATCCTTCCCGTCTCCCAGGGTTCCTTTGATGATTTCGAAAAGGCAGTCAACCAGCTCAGCGGATTGTTTCTTGGTACGGCCCACCCGATTGTGGATCACTTCAGCAATGACTGCTTTGGTTAAGGTCATGGCAGCTGTCCTTCCTCAAAAGCTGTCTCTTACCTCAGCCCGGATATTTCATGAATTACCTGCTGCGACAGCAATTCATGAAATATCCGGGCTAGTTGCGTCCATGCTCTGTTTCACTGCTCCCACCCTACTAATGTTGCGGGCCAGTGCCATATGAACCTGACCCCCATCCCATTAGGGCCTTTGTCGTCACCACTGACGCAGACATTTGACCACACCACTTGCGCCCTAACTGTCAACGAGTGGTCCGAGTTGGGGATGTTGATGGTCAATGCCACGGTCTCGTCCAGGCCCAAGGGTCTAGAGCAACGGATAAACGCCCCCATCATGCTGAGATTCATCGTTTCCCCCTGAAGTGACCCCTCAGCAGTCATTGCGGAGACCGGCCATCTAACCTCAGCCCTGGGATATATTCGCCTATCTGCGCCAATCATCTTCTGTCCCCTCTTTCTTTAGCACTCAACTCTGAGTGGAGCAGAGTGAGGTTGTAACAGGGGATTGGGTAATAAGAATTTGTTATATCCTGTATTTTCAACCCTTTAGAGTTATCTTGAAAGCAAAATACATGCCAGGCGGCTGAAATTAAAACAAAAAATTGTAATTTATCCTTGGTTCCTCCACGCCAATAATCTAGAAAAAGGTGGTATTTTTTTCCACTTTATGAACTGCATTACCCAAGAATATGTCAGAATTATTCCGCGGATAACCGCATAACTAACCGTAAATACGGATAAAATTTATACTAGTCTGAGTTGGTATGGTTTGTGTTAACAACAGTGCTAATAAGCACCACGAACGATCAATACATGCATGGGAAATTTGTGGGGATAAATGAGAGTCATTGAGCCTGGTGGGGTGAAAGAGGAACACCGGAGATTTTCATGACAATGAAGAATAGGAAAAAGAAATCCGGGATTATTTTGTTACTGAAGAAGTATAGAACCCTGTTCAGAATCCCGGAGAACCAGAACCATTACTCTGGAGAAGACTACAGGAAGGCAGAAAGGATGTTCCTGAAACATGCTCTGGAACAACGCAGGATAGAAATGCAGGATGACCTCTTCAAATAGAACGGTTTGCTTCAATGGAGAGGATAAGCACGCATGCGTTCCAGGGTATGATGGGGCAGTCCCATGGAGCGCGCGGCTAACTGTCCCCATTCACGAAATGCCGTAGCTTCCCAGAGTACTTGAAGGTCACGATCTTTCTGGATGACAGAGTGATCGGCTCTCCAGTCTGGGGATTTCTTCCCCTTCTCTCCCTTTTTTCTTTCACCGAGAATTTTCCGAAGCCACTTATGAGGACATCCTCGCCATTTTCCAGTGAATCTTTGATCAATTCGAACAGGGAGTCGACTACCCTGAGCGAATGCTTCCTAGTGTACCCTACCTGGCTGCTAATGACATTTGCAATGTCGGCTTTGGTAAGTGTCATAGCTGGTCCTATCCTTCGTTCTTCCCTGGTTAATTGAATCGAGGCAACCTCTCAGCTTATCTTCCGTTTCCCTCTGACCTTCACTAGGCTGCTTCGGCCACGAACATACTCTTACACTCGGGGCACATCACGCGCTGTCCCACCCTCGCTCTGAGCATAATCCTGGCTCTGCACTTTGGGCACATCCTGATGAGACGGAACATGATGGGGACCTCCTTCCCAAAATCTCCTTTACTCCTTTGGACCGGCATCCGAAATCGGCGTCGCTTCCGGCTGAAATTTCTTTGCAAAATTCAAGCCATACGTAAATTTTAAGGTGACAGATATCTTTGTGCTAAGCCGCAGAGTCTGGTATTTTGACCAAATATCTTTGAAAGGTTGCTATTTGGTGGTATTTTTGGCTCAGACGTGCGTTGAGGTATGTTTGCCAGCTTCCACTGAGGAAAAGAGCATGACCAAAAAGGTGTTGCTCCTAGCATTTTTTCTTTTCATCACTCCCTTTCAGACGCTTCACGCCGAGAACACAGAAATAATTCAAACGGATCAACTGAGTGTTCTGTTTGAAAAACCACTAAGAATTGCTGCAAAAGAAATCGTCGATATGTATCCCACATTAAAAACTGAATTGGAAAACACTCTTGAGTGGACAATAGATTTCAAACCAACAATAGTACTTGTAAATGATTCAGAGAAATTTCAGGAAATGACCGGGAACAGTCTCATTGTTGCCTACGCTGTCTCCCAAAGAAATCTGATAGTGATTGACCATCCGAAGATGAATACGAAGCCCTTCAGCCTTGGATCGATCATAAAGCACGAATTATGTCACCTGCTCCTTCATGACAAAATAAGTAAAGTTATACTGCCAAGGTGGCTTGATGAAGGGGTCTCCCAGTGGGTCAGTGACGGGATAGCAGAGATAATAATGAGCAGAAAAGGATCGATTCTGGATCAGGCTGTTTTAGCAAACAAGCTGTTAAGTCTCCGGAGATTAGATGAACATTTTCCTCGAGACGAGAAGTCGCTGCTGCTGGCTTATGAGGAGAGCAAAAGCTTGGTGGAGTTTATCAACCAAGCGTTTGGCAGGAAGGGACTCCTTGACCTGCTCAAACATATGGAGGCTGGCGATGAAGTGGATGTGGCGATTCTGAAGAGTTTCTCAATTCCTCCGGATGAGCTTCTGAGAAGGTGGCAAACCCATCTCAAAAAAAGAATTACCTGGTTCTCGTACCTGGCTAACAACCTCTATGGAATCCTATTTTTTCTTGCAGCGCTGTTAACTGTCGCCGGGTTTGTCAGGGTGGTAATCAAGAAAAGACGATACGGAGACGAGGATCATTGGGCATAGAGCATAGGGAAATACAGCGGGCAGATTGCAGCAGGCAGATTGCAGAAATCAGAGGTCAGAGATCAGACGTCAGAGGTCAGGGGTAAAGCTGATCTCTGATCTCCGACTTCTGCTTACCCCGTGAAATTGCGTTAGCACTATTTCACTGGGGACCTCTATGATAGACGTCTTCTACGCCTTTTACGGTTTCTACGATTTACCGCTTACTGCTTACTGCTTACCGTTTACTGCTTACTAATATCCCCCCCACTACCCTTTAATCGCAGCAGTGACATAATCACGGCCAAGTTCGGGTGGAGAGCAAGGTAGAACAAAGCATTCAAGGGGAAGTGAATCCAGAAGGGTGTGA
>JAUWKY010000099.1 GCA_030613915.1 Syntrophobacterales bacterium | reverse complement strand
AAAACCGCTACTTTGATGAGAACTTCAGGAGTCTCCCTCGGAAAGATTCCCCTTTTTGGCAGGAGACGAGTGGATATTATGGTAAGCTTTTCACATTGTCAAGAAGAAAATAAGGCTCACTTCGTGAGCCGCATGGGGCATAGAGCTGGATTATTTCGGATTGCGAATTGCGGATTGCGGATTTGAAAAGGCGAAATCTGCATCTGAAACTGGGAACCCGCCCGAAGGGTGGGAGTCCGCAGGACAAATCCGCAATTGAAGATTATCTAGATCCTGGCTCCTAGATTCTGACTCCTTGGAGGAGGATGAGATATGAATCGCATTCAACGTACACTGGGTAAAGTGTGTGACAACTGCCCATTATGTAATTATGCCAGGAGAAATCCAGAGACCCGTTTTGGGAAGGTTATGTCCTGGCATGGCCAGTACTGTCCTGCCTGGAAGGCGCAGCAAGAAATTGCAGCAGAACGCGAAGAAAAGACGATGAGAGATGATGACGCGGCGATCCGGACAAAAGAAAACGCCGTCGAATGACCTGACGATGCCCTTCTAAATCCTTATGCCTTGCGCCTCTGCTTTACTCCGGTAACTTCCGTACCCCCAGAGGTTCGTAGTCCACAGATTCGGTCAGGAGTTTCTTGAATATACGGTTCTTTTCCAACTGGTCCTCGATGTCAGCTGTGCGTTTTTCATACTCGTTGGCCATCCACTCCCATATGGCAGCCTCGCGTTCCGGCTCTGGAGAATAACAGAATCGTTCCTGCCATTTCTCCATTTCCTGCTTATTGATATATGGAACCTCCTGGAGCCTCTGGTAGATTTTGGATAACCGGTCACTGAGTCTTTTCGGTAACCTCTCATGGTACCGAGGTCGTTTTGGCATTATGTTTTTTAGTTTGCCAGCACTCAATGTAAACTCCTTCTTTTCCAGCTAGCAGCTGCAGCCGACAGCTTGCAGCATTTCAACCCAGTAGCCAGTATCCAGTAGGCAAAGAGCATAGGGCGTAGGGCCCCTGTAGTTGGAGGTTTGCGGCAACAAACATTGAAACTAGAGATCTCTTGCCTCCAACCTCAAGCGAAGGTGAGCAAGTCGAACCTGAGCGCTCCTCCAACCTCAATCCTTGCTGATCCCTGACCTCTGACTTCTGATTTCTTTCTGCCCCCTGCCAGCTCATTCCTTGACCGCAACGCCCAGAATAGCAAACCGTGTTTCCTTGTACCCGGGTAGCAGCCTGAGACCCTCCTTCTGCAAGGCCGCTCGGTACTCTGGGCCGTGAAAACGGTTCTCAGTGGGATGGTCGAGCAATCTGCGCGTAATGGCATTTGCATAAAGTGCAGGGTAGATCTCTTCAAAGTAGAACCCTCCACCCCTCTTTAGAACCCGGCAGATCTCACTTATTCCCTGCTCCCAGTTTTCTAAATGGTGAATAATACCGAAATTAAACACAGCATCCATGCTACCATCGGCATAGGGCAGTTGCTGTGCATCACCAACAAAAAACAGAAGACGATCAACTGTCCAATGTGGCTGTCTCTTTATGGCCA
The DNA here is from genome assembly GCA_030613915.1 of Syntrophobacterales bacterium. Lineage (GTDB taxonomy): Bacteria > Desulfobacterota > Syntrophobacteria > BM002 > BM002 > BM002. The sequence goes on along the minus strand of JAUWKY010000099.1, from coordinate 6,240 downwards.
AGCGAATCATGGCCGGGTCGACGTCTAAGCCATCTAACCGCTCCGGTTGAAAGGTTCTTAGAATTATTCTGGCTCCCGCACCGTGACCACAGCCAATCTCCAGACAGCGAGTCCCAGGCTCCAGGTCCCTCAACCTTTTGAGAAACTGGGTTTCACGTTGCTGGATTAGATAGCGCAACGGACTGTTAACCCATAGTCTTTCAGGCCAATTGACTTTCATGTATCACCCACTAGTGTCCGTGGTCTGTCGTCCGTTGTCCGTAGCAGAGAAGCATAGAGCATGGGGCATGGAGCATGGAAGACATTGCGAATTTGTCCTGCGGACTCCCACCCTTCGGGCGGGTTCCCGGTTTCGGATTGCGGATTGCGAATTTAGATAAGGCGTAAGGCACAAGGCAATAGAAGACAATATTTTTGCCTTGCGCCCTGAGCCTTGAGCCGTGTGCCTCTCCGGATTCTTGCTGCTTGCTGCCAGCTGTACATTGCTCTATGCGCGTTTAATCCCTCGAAATATCTTGGCAATGCCATAAGTAAGCTTTTTGATGCCCAAAGAGGTGAAACCAGCGCTGCCAATCTCCTCCAGAAAATCAATTGCAGTTGGGAAACCGTGTACCGAGTCGGCCAGATAGCTATAAGCATAATTGGTCCGCGACAGCAAATTCCCCAGCGGCGGCATGATGACATCAAAATAGAGCCGGTAGATCGTTCCCAGCACCAGGTCGTCGGGGATGTCAAATTCCATAACCAGCAACTGACCACCTGGCTTTAAGACGCGATGGAATTCGGCCAGTGCCTGCTCTCTTTCCTCTATGTTTCGGATGCCGAATGCAATAGTCGCAGCATCAAAATAGCCGTCTTTCACCGGCAATTGACGTCCATCCCCCAAGCTCAGGTGAATACGGTTGTCAAGCCTTCTGGATCTCACTTTTCTTCGACCCATTTTGAGCATCTTAGGAGAAAAATCCACACCCACGACTTTGGCTTGTGGGTGGTACTTGCATATCTCGACTGCAACCTCTGCCGTGCCAGTAGCCATATCCAAAACCAGGGCTTCACCTGGGAACTTGAGACACTGGGCCATGGCTCGCCTCCAATATGAATCCCTTCTTAATGAGAGAAAGCTGTTCTGCAAGTCATAGGAGAAGGCTATGGTCTCGAACATTCTTTTGACTTGGTAATCTTTCATTAGCATCTATACCTTATCGCAACCAGAGATTGCTCCTAAAATTAAAGGAGCCAGAATCCAGGAGGTAAGAAATTCTCGTTTAAGTTTTTGTCTTCTTAATGCTGCGTTCTGTCTTCCTCGCCGAGCCTCCGTTTCATTCCGATTTGCCTCCAACCTCGAGGCCCGCAGGGCCGCTCCTCTAACCTCCAACCCTATGCTTGTTATACCGGCTATCCTAGTCCAATAATCCTCCCGCCTTGGTAGATCAGGAAGGAGACCACCCATGCCAGGACCAGGGAATAGCTAATGCTGAGCCCGGTCCACTTCCAGGAATTAGTCTCGCGCCGAATCACTGCCACCGTAGCCAAACACGGAATATAGATGAGCACGAAAGCCATGAGCGCGTATGCCCCAAGGGGTGTTATCCCTGAGGTCCGCAAGGACCGACGCAATGCTTCACTCTCCTCGTTTACATCCGCTCCGGCTGCATACAATACTCCGAGAGTGCTCACCACAATCTCTTTTGCCACAAATCCCGTGAGCACGGCCACACTCGTTCGCCAGTCAAAACCCAAGGGGGCAAAGATTGGCTGAATTAAATGGCCCAAGCGCCCGAGAAAGCTGCTTTCCAGCCTAGCCAGTTCATTGTCCGGATCTGAATTCTTCAGATTATTAACCGTCACCGCCGGCGACACTGGCTGTTGTGATTCAGTAACGGTGAGCACCCTTTCCTGGGTGGCACTCGTAACCCCTCTCTCCACAGCCTGCCCCCGGTGCAGATCGGGGCTACGGGGGAAGCTGCCGAGGACCCAGACCAAGATAGAGCCAACCAGGATCACCCCACTCATTTTGCGTAAGAAAACCTGGCTACGATCCCACATGTGAATCGACAAGCTCTTCAATGTAGGGGCTCGATAGGGGGGAAGTTCCATTACGAAGGGAGCTATGTCACCCCGGAAAAGAGTGACACTGAAGAGCTTGCCCATGGCTATGGCCAGGGCAATGCCGAGAGCATAGATGCTGAAAATGACGTTGCCGGCACTGGCTCCGAAAAATGTTCCCGCCAGCAGTATATATACTGGTAATCGGGCTGAGCAACTGATCAGCGGGTTGATCAGGATGCTTAGCAACCGATCACGTTCGCTTTCGAGGGTGCGCGTAGCCATGATCGCCGGGACATTGCAGCCAAAACCCATGAGCAAGGGAATAAACGCCTTGCCGTGCAGCCCAATGACGTGCATTACCCTGTCCATGATAAAGGCGGCTCTCGCCAGGTAGCCGGTATCCTCAAACACGGCAATACAGAAAAAGAGAATCAAAATGTTGGGCAAGAAAATGATGACACTACCCACGCCGGCGATTATGCCGTTAACCAGCAGGTCCTGTAGGAGTCCCGCCGGCAGCAGGGCAGTCACAACGGCTCCAAGCAAGCTCACCCCGGCGTCTATCCATTCCATGGGATAGGCTCCAACAGTAAAGGTCAGCTGAAACATAGCCCAGATAAAAAAGATGAAAACGGGAAAACCCAGAATCCTATTGGTAAGTACCAGGTCGACCTGCCTGGAGAGATCAAGTTTGCTTTTGGCGGAGACTTTAAGGACCTCCTTGAGAGCCCCCCCAATAAAGCCATAGCGCTGATCGGTGAGCACCATTTCAGCGTCGTCTTTATAAAACTCAGCCAACCGTTCGCGACTCGCCTCAGCTTGAGCCAAAATTTGTTTGCCGATCTCCCCGAGCGATCCTACCCTCTCCTGCACGGCTGCATCATTTTCCAACAGTTTCACGGCCAGCCAGCGGGTTGAAAAGCGTTCACCAATTGAGGGATCCCTCCAGATAACGTCCTGGATCTTCTTTATTTCCTTCTCAAGTTCGTGGCCGTAGGAAATGTGGATGTGCCGGCTCACCGTATCCCGGTCTTCGACCACTTCCACCACTTTGTCCAGTAATTCCTTCATCCCCTGATTCTTGGTACCGATAGTGAAAACCACAGGCACACCCAACAGAGTACCCAGACTGTCAGCGTCAATCTCGTGGCCGCGCGCCTGTGCCACATCAGCCATGTTAAGGGCAAGAATAAGCTTTACCCCCATCTCTATAAGCTGGGTGGCGAGGTAGAGATTTCTCTCCAGATTGGAGGCATCGACAATATCCACAACCACATCCGGTTTCGAGTCAACCAGAAAACGGCGGGCCACGATTTCCTCGATGGAATATGCGGTCAGGCTGTAGGTCCCCGGCAGATCAACCACCTGCAATCGGTGGCCGTTATGGATCACGGTCCCCATCTTCTTCTCGACCGTCACCCCCGGCCAGTTTCCCACATGCTGGCGAGTACCTGTAAGATTATTAAAGATGGTAGTCTTCCCAGAGTTCGGGTTGCCGGTCAGGGCAATAGTAATGGCTTCTTTCTTCACTCTTGTTTTTGCTCCAGTTTTTCCATCATTATCTGGGCCGCTTCTTCCACCCGCAGCGACACGTGGTAGCCTTTGATCACCAGTTCAATCGGATCTCGAAGAGGAGCATATTTTTCAACGAACACCTCAGATCCCCTGATAAAGCCCATCTCCTGTAGTCGCTTGCGAAAGGTGCCCCTGCCGTTCAATCGTGTGATGATACCGCGCTCACCTTCTCTGAACTCACTCAATGGAATCATCAACATAGCTCCAAATCCGGCGAATAAGGTCCCCGACCGAATTCACTCTAGTCTGAAGAAATGATAAGGATTGTAACCGGGAACCAATATGAGTGGAACTCCTCAGCCAATGTCTTTGGCGGGGTTGTTGTTGGTAGAGACGAGCACTTTCTGGCTGAGGCCTTGTCCCAGGGCGATTCTGCTACCTCGGAAGGCAACGATGATAGGGCCGGGTCCGCTTGCCTTGATAACTTCTATAGCTGTTCCGGGGGTGAGTCCCATGTCAGCCAATCGCTGCTGGACCTGTTTCCCACCAAGCAATCGCTCAATAACTACTTCCTCTCCGGGAAGCACAAAAGATAAAGGAATACCGGGCCGCCGCTGTTTCCGGCACTCTCCACAAATGCCGTAGAGTTCCATGTTATGATGCAGCAAGGTAAAATACCTATCCTGGGCGATTTGTCGCTGCAATGCTTCAATTTCTTTATTGTGGAACTCCTGAATTCTACCGCAGTCGGCGCAAATTAAATGGTCATGGTGCCAGCCGATGTGACGATGTTCATATTGGATTTCCTGGCCCTCAAATTCCTTTTTGGAAGCATATCCATAGCGGCAGAGAAGATCCAAGGTCTCGCCAATGAAGTCACTGGCCAAGCGCTGGCCTTGGCTCTCGAGGTGCTCCTGGAGAGCAGCAATAGTGAGATGCTGTGTTGTCCCCAAGAATGCCTCGAGCACCAGCAACCGCTTATCGCTATAGTTCAGACCATGCTCTTTGCAGATGTTGATGAATTCATCTCTCTCGTATTGGTGTAGGCGTTCCATCGAGCCTCGAATCCCTTATACAACCACCATTTCGTCGATAAGCTGTTGCACGCTTTTGCCGTCTGCTGTGTTAGTCACTTGTGCACCTTACACTTGCCACAATGACCATACACTTCGAGTTTGTGTCCAGTTACGAGAAAATCGTAAATTTCCCCAACCTTCCCCTCTACATCCTTGACAATTTCTTCGGTAAATTCCACCACCTTGCCACAATCTAGACAACGAAGGTGGCAGTGGTGTTCATGCCCATAGATATGTTCGTAGTGCAGATGCCCATCCTCGAAGTAGGCTTCCTGGATGAGGCCGCTCTCAAGCAGCAGGGGAATGGTACGGTAAATCGTGGCTTTGGAGATTTTCTCGTTCTGACCCCGGAGTAGCACGTAAAGTTCATCCACGTCAAAATGATCATGGATGGCGAATACCGCCCTGACAACCTGTTCACGCTCGGGTGTTTTTCTCAATCCCTTATTGCGAATAAATTCTCTGAATACCTCAATTTCACTTTTCATGTGGATCCTTATTGCGAACGAATTGCGATAATAGCGACAAGTGCTAATTTTGTCAAGAAGAAAGTCAGGAGCCATCAGTAAGCTAGGTGCAGGGTATAGGGTACAGGGTTCAAGGTACAAAATAACTCCTTGCTCTACCTTGTACCTTGCACCTTGTACCTTGTGCCGACAGTTAATTGCCAGAAACTGATTAATAGGTAACGATAAAGGGACAGACAGCCCTAATGCTTTCTCATGAAAACCCTTGGATTGGCCGGGTAAAATAGTGTATTGATCAAGACATGAAAGTGACTACTACTCTGGCTTTCATACTTGTCGGCTTTACGGCCACTATTGGCCAGATTCTCGTACTTCGAGAACTACTAACCGTCTTCTCCGGAAGTGAACTGGCAGTGGCCATGGTTCTGGCCGCCTGGCTTTTTTGGACGGCGCTGGGCGGCCTGCTAGGGGGCACAATTTCCCGCTCTTACGGCCTCAGCCAACCTCTGTTTGGATACCTTCAGAGTTTCAGCGGTGTCATCCTTACGGTAACGATCTTCTTCATCAGGGTGGCCCGCTCTCTTTTCCAAATTGGCGCCGGCGAACTTGTCACGTTAGGACAGATGCTGGCCATCTCTTTCCTCACCCTCGCCCCCTTCTGCCTTATCTCCGGTGTGCTATTCAGCCTGGCTTGCTCTCTTTTGGCTGCTCAGATACCAGCCTGGACGAGGTCGCCCGGTCTGGTTTACTTTCTTGAGGGACTTGGGGCCGGCATCGGTGGCCTACTATTTACCCTCCTGCTCATTCACTATTTCAATGCCATCCAGATCGCCAGTGGAATTGCCCTGCTTCTCTGTGGTTCAGGTCTTATCTTGATCCTGCAGGCGAGCCGTGGCCGCTGGCCTCACCTTGCCACCTTCGGTGTCATTTTTCTGTGCCTCTTTTTTGTCCAGTACCAAAGCACAAATTTGGACAGGATCAGTCGGGAATGGCAATGGCCCGGATTTCGTCTCATAGACTCTGAAGAAACCATTTTTGGTCACATCACTGTGGTAGCCAAAGAAAACCAGCTCTCTTTTTTCGAGAGTGGTCTGTGGAACTTTGCGGTGCCCGATCAATTGAGTGCAGAAGGG
>JAUWKY010000350.1 GCA_030613915.1 Syntrophobacterales bacterium | reverse complement strand
CGTGGCCCGGCATGAGATAACATGCGGTAACAATTAATAATATCGGTCAGAATACGGCGAGATAGCACCCGAACGGGCATGGCTATCGAGCCGCTTCTTTTATATCCTTCTGTGCCCCACCTGCAGGTCCATATGTCAGTTGATCGACAACTCGACGACATCACTGCTCTGCTAAGTAACTGCCTGGATGCGTACACGGCAGCCCTGTTTCTCTGGGATGACAGTAGCAAACGCCTCACCTTGAGAGCATTTCATAGTTTGAGCAAGCACATCAACCCCGAGGCTCGATTTTCGCTCGAGGAAGGTGGCCTGGTGGGTTGGGCGGCAAAGAATAACGAACCACTAAGCATCGATCACTTTGACCGCGACACCAAGATTCTCCCCTACTATCAAGGCGACGAAAATATCAAATCATTCCTGGCTTTTCCCCTTGAGCAGCGCAAAGGCGTGCTTTGTGTGGACAGTAAGCGCCAGTACGTCTTTACCAATAAGGACCAGAAGCTTCTTTCGGGCTTTGCAACTGTTGTCGGTAATGCCCTTGGTGCTGAGCGGGCCAGTCACCACCATCAGCGCCAGCGCCAACTCTTGACTCTGTGGCGCCGTGCTGATGCACTGCCGGCAGACACTGATGATCCGGTCCCTTATCTAACCCGCTTGCTGGACTCCGCCTGTCAATATCTGCAAGCCGACAGTGGTCTGGTTGCTGTGCCCATCAAGGAGGGCCAATTTTTGCAACCAGTCGCCGCTTCGGGCAACATGGTAGCATCTCTTCTCAGAAGTTCACATCCAGCTGACCAGGGCATCATTGGTTGGATTTTCCAGAATCGTAAGTCTTTAGTTATTCCCAAGTTTCGCTCCCGCACTCGAATTCCTTTTCTTTTTGGCCCGAAAGACTCCATCGGTAGAATTGGTGCCCTGGTCGGTATGCCCCTGGCCTGGGAAGCGGATGAAATGGGAGGTGTGATGGCTTTTATCAGTCGCACCGAAGCTAACTGGAGCAAGGAAGAAATAGGTGCAATCACTGCCTTGGTAAGGCGTGCTACTCTCGTCCTCCAAAATTTTACCTTTAAACGTGAATTGGCTCTTGTTCGCAATTTGGATCCCATCACCGAAGTATGCAACACTGAGGCTTTTGACCGGATACTCAATAAAAGACTGGAAAGGTGTCGGCAGACCGGTGTCAGTCTGGGGCTAGGTATCATTGCCATCGAGGGTTTTGAGGCACTGAGTACTCGAATAGCTCTGCCGGATCTGGCAATCATACGCCAGCGCATCGCTTCAACACTGCTGCAGCGACTCAGAGACAAACAGCTCATTGGTTGTCTGGATCAAGCCCGTTTTGCCGTATTGTTTGAGGACGAAACAGAGAGAGCCATACATGACCAGCTCGTGTCCAGTACCGCCGCTATACACCAGGAAGTGCTGGCATCATTGGATGACCTGCCCCGGCTGGAGGCCTGTTTTGGTTCTGCACTCTATCCCCGAGATGCGGCTTCATCCCGTGAGCTGTGGACCATGGCTTTTCAAGCCCTAACCGCTCAAGCAGCGAATTTTTCCAATCGAGACACAAAAGCAAAATCTGCTTGACTGCACGTCTGGAGTGATTTCGTCCAGGTACCATCACCGCTGAAAATTGGATCGAGCTTATGAGTAGACGGATTAACTTGTTGCAATAGACGGCTCCACGTAGGTAGGTAATTATGAGGTTGTTGCACGGACTTGCTGGACTTTTCGCCAAAGATTTGGCCATGGACCTTGGTACAGCCAATACTCTCATTTACGTGAAGGGTGAGGGAATTGTGCTCAACGAACCTTCAGTGGTGGCCCTGAGCCGCGATACAGGGAAGGTTATTGCTGTGGGCAGTGAGGCCAAAGAATATTTGGGCCGCACCCCTCAGAAAATCGTCGCTATTCGTCCCATGAAGGACGGAGTGATTGCTGATTTTGAAGTAACCAGTGTAATGATCAAATACTTTCTTAGAAAGATCCAAAGACGATCTTTTCTTTTTCGGCCACGGCTCGTTGTGGCCGTCCCCACCGGCGTTACCCAGGTGGAGAAACGTGCGGTAATTGAAGCAGCAGAGCAAGCAGGGGCGCGCCAGGTGCACCTTGTCGAGGAACCCATGGCGGCAGCCATTGGCGCTGACCTACCCATTGACAAGCCGGTAGGCAGCATGGTGGTGGATATCGGAGGGGGGACCACGGAGGTAGCGGTGATTTCGCTCTCGGCCGTGGCCTACTCAGAATCAGTGCGAGTGGCCGGCGACGAGGCCAATGAAGCTATAATCCGCCACGTTCAGAACCACCACCAAATCGCCATCGGTGAAAATGAGGCGGAGCGGATCAAGCTGGAAATCGGCTCTGCCTGTCCACTTCCCCAGCCCATGACGGTTGGAGTCGCAGGGAAGGAAATACTCACAGGAATACCCAGATCTTTCCAGGTAGACGATCAAGAAATCAGGCGCGCCCTGACAGAGCCGGTGAATGTCATAATTGAGAGTATCAAGCGGACCTTCGAAAAGACACC
>JAUWKY010000285.1 GCA_030613915.1 Syntrophobacterales bacterium | reverse complement strand
CAAACGGAGCGAGAGCCCATACGATGCCTTTGGTGTTGGGCACGCCAGCACCTCCATCTCCGCGGCCCTGGGTCTTGCCACCGGCAAAGCCATGAAGGGCGACACCGACAGGGTAATAGCCGTCATCGGTGACGGCTCCATGACCGGGGGGATGGCCTTCGAGGGACTCAACCAGGCAGGGCATCTGGAGCGCGACCTCATAGTTGTGCTCAACGACAACGAGATGTCCATCGCTCCCAATGTGGGCGCGCTTTCATCTTTTTTGAGCCGCAAGATGACCACCAAGTTGGCCGTTCGTATCAAGAGGGATGTGGCCAATGTGCTCACCAGTATTCCCGGGATTGGTGACGACATCCTGCAATTGGCGAGACGAGGTGAGGACTCGCTCAAGAGTTTCTTCACCCCCGGCATGCTTTTTGAGGCCTTGAAATTCGAGTACATTGGTCCCATCAAGGGACATCGGCTGGATCGTCTCATCGAAGCCTTCACCAATGCCAAAAACGTTAGGGGGCCGGTGTTGGTACACGCCCTAACCATCAAGGGCAAGGGCTACAAGCCGGCAGAATGTGATCCCTCCAAGTTCCACGGTCTGGGCAAATTCGAGGTGAGTACCGGCGAGCCCGTAACCAAGCCGGGGGCGCCTTCATACACTAAAATCTTTGGGCAGGCCATGGTGAGGCTGGCTGAGGAAGACGACAAGATAGTAGCCATCTCAGCTGCTATGCCCGAGGGCACCGGCTTGAGCCAATTCGCCGCTCTCTATCCGGAACGCTTTTTTGACGTGGGAATCTGTGAACAGCATGCAGTGACCTTCGCGGCCGGCCTGGCATTGGAGGGCTTCAAACCGGTGGCGGCCATCTACAGCACCTTTTTACAGCGGGCCTACGACCAGGTGGTTCATGATGTATGTCTGCAGAATCTACCAGTTACCTTTGTCATGGATAGGGGTGGCCTGGTGGGTGAAGACGGCCCAACGCATCATGGTGTTTTTGATCTTTCTTACCTGCGCCACGTTCCAAACCTGGTGCTAATGGCTCCGGCCGATGAAAATGAATTGCAGCGGATGCTGAAAACCGCTTTGGAACATGATGGCCCCATAGCCTTGCGCTACCCCCGGGGCACGGCGGCAGGGGTGTCCATGGACAGCGAGATCCGGACGCTTCCAATTGGCAAAGGGGAGTTGGTGTGTGAAGGCAAAGACCTGGCCATTCTCGCCATAGGTAATAGGGTGTTGCCAGCGCTTGAGGCGGCCAAGGAACTGGAAAAAGAAGGTATCAAGGCAGCTGTTGTCAATTGCCGTTTCGTAAAGCCGCTGGATCGAGACCTGATTATTCAGTTGGCCAACCAGACCAATCGATTGCTTACAGTTGAAGAAAATGCCTTGCAAGGTGGGTTTGGCACTGCCGTGCTTGAATTGCTGGCTGAAGAGGGCCACACCGGAGTTCGGATTGTTCGCTTAGGTATCAGTGATCAATTCGTGGAGCACAGCTCTCAACAACTGCAACGCTCCGCCTGCGGCATTGATACTCCGGGAATTGTAGAGGCCGCCCGTGCCATGGTTGCAGGCGATGGCGTCAAACAAGCCGCGTCTCAATGATAGCTTGCAGCCGTCAGCATTCAGTCCCGCCCAGGCGGGATCAGCTTAACCTTATGTTTTTAAATGTATTTTGCTGAGAGCTGAAAGCCGATGGCTGAGCGCTTACGCCTGGATGTACTGCTGGTAGAGAGAGGATTGGCTGAAAGCCGCCAACGTGCCGCCGCCTTGATTCTCGCCGGCAAAGTGCGGGTCGAGGGGCGCAAGGCTCTGAAAGCAGGCCAGCGAGTAGCCCCGGACGTTGAAGTGGAGGTGCTCGATCCCGGCGAGGGTTATGTAAGCCGCGGTGGCTTCAAGTTGGCCTCCGCTCTGGATACTTTTTCATTGCAGGTGGTTGGGCTAGTAGCCATGGACGTGGGCGCCTCCACGGGTGGTTTCACCGATTGTCTTCTTCGGAGAGGGGCACAAAAGGTTTACGCCATTGATGTGGGCTACGGCCAACTGGCGTGGCAGCTTCGCCAAGATTCTCGGGTAGTGGTACTGGAACGGTGTAATGTTCGTTACCTGACCCGTGAACAAGTTCCAGAGTCCGTGGATCTGGCAGTTATCGACGCCTCCTTCATCTCCCTCAAGAAAATTATTCCCAAGGTCCTCGAGTTTTTCAAGAGCGGTGGTCAGTTACTGGCACTCATTAAACCCCAGTTTGAGGTCGGGCGAAACCAGGTGGGCAAGGGAGGAGTTGTGCGTGATCCCATGCTGCATCGGCAGGTGGTGGGAGAATTGGAAGATTTCTGTCGCAGTCAGGGGCTGGAGGTTGAGGGGGTCGCGGAGTCAAGCCTGCTGGGGCCCAAAGGAAACCGTGAGTTCTTCATTTACGCTGTGAAATCCCAATAATGAAGATCCATCTTGTATTTGTTGGTAAAACCCGCGAACTCTATTTGCGAGAGGGTATAGAGGACTTCCTGGGGCGGTTGCGCCGATATGTGCAGGTGGAGGTAAAAACCGTCCGTTCCGAGCGCTTGACTCGAGAAAGCCAGGCAACCAGAGTGGTGGCCGCTGAAAGCGAGAAGGTGGCAGCAGCAGTCCCCAGGGACGCTCACTTTGTGGTTCTGGATCGCCAGGGAAAACAGATGAGCTCGGAAGGGTTGGCTCACTGGTGGCAAAGATTGGAGCAGGCTGGCTGCCGGAAACTATGCTTTGCTGTGGGAGGGGTTCTGGGATTTTCCAACGACCTGCGGAGTCAGGCCCAAACCCTGCTCGCCCTTTCCAAAATGACCTACACCCACGAAATGAGCAGGCTGATTCTACTGGAACAGCTCTATAGGGCCTGCACGATCATGCGAGGGGAAAAGTACCACAAATAGCCTGTTTATACGGACTCCACCGTTTTTACTTCAGGTACCAATTGCTTGACGATGCGCTCTACACCCTGCTTAAGGGTCATTTGTGACATGGGGCAGCCGCTGCAGGCACCGGTCAGCCGTACTTTCACCACGCCGTTTTCTTCCACATCCACGAGCTCGATGTCGCCGCCGTCGCGTTGAAGAGCAGGCCGGATTTTGTCCAGAGCTTTTTCAATTTGTTCCTTCATCCTATCCTCCTGTAGGGGCAGAACCTGTCAGAATCTAAGCCATGACAAAACCGCTCGGCTAAACGCCTCCATATCGTCCAAAGGTCACTCCAGCAGGATACTGAAGGTCTGCCGCGCTATAGTATGCAAACGCAACAGGGAATATAACCACTAGTGGTAAAGAATGCAACCGCTTTTGATTTTGGATTTGGGATTTGGGAATGCGGAATAAGGAATGCGGAATAAGGAATTGAGAAATTAAGGAATTGAGAAATTAAGAGATTTGAGATATTGGATGTTCGATAATGATTTACCATTTGCTCCTGACACCTGACACCCGACACCTGACATCTGACACCTGAAACCCTGAGATTTGGTGCTGGGGATTTGGGATTTCGGAATTCGGCACGCACTTTGCTTCCTTGACGACATAAAACTCTAGATAGACTGCGAGGGATAGTATGAAAGAAGGGATCATCCGAAAGATCAAGGA
>JAUWKY010000296.1 GCA_030613915.1 Syntrophobacterales bacterium | reverse complement strand
GAAACATGGTTGGTAGCACTATCGAAATAGATCTGGCGGCCCTGCGCCACAACTTTTCCCAGGTGAGGAAGCTGGTGGGTCAAACCACGGCTATTCTCGGGGTGGTAAAATCCGATGCCTACGGCCACGGCATGGTTGCTGTGGCCCGGGAACTCGAAACCCAAGGAGTGGAGTACCTTGGGGTCAGCACCTGTCGAGAGGGTGTGCCCCTCCGCCAAGCAGGCTTAACAACCCCAATACTTCTCCTTCTTGGTATGGAAGAAGAAGAGATTACAGATGTTATCAAACATGACCTTACTCCGGTGCTCTTCCGTGGCGATATTGCCGAGGCAATCTCCTCCGCAGCACTGGCAGCAAGTACTCAAATTCCTGTTCACGTAAAAATCGACACGGGTATGGGTCGTCTGGGAGTTCCTCATGTCGAGGCGGAGAAATTCCTTGAGTTAGTCAAATCACTCAAGGGTATTCGGGTGGAGGGCTTGCTTTCCCATTTCGCCTCAGCCGATGAACATGACAAGTCCTTCAGTACTCAGCAACTTGAACGTTTTCGGCGCGTCCTGAACCAGGCGAAAAGCGCTGGCTTGAATTTTCGCTACGCTCACATTGCCAACTCGGCTGGAATAATTGACCTCCCTGATTCCTACCACCAGCTGGTCCGGCCGGGGATAATGCTCTATGGCGGCCCCCCCTCTCAGGAACTCCATCACCCCGTTCCCTTAAAACCAGTGATGACCCTGAAAACGCGGGTGCTTCAACTCAAAGAGGTGGCCACCGCGTCTCCCCTTGGTTACGGCTGCACTTACCTTACTTCACGACCCAGCCGGATCGCCACCTTGCCCGTAGGATATGATGATGGTTACGACCGCCTTCTTTCCAACAAAGGTGAGGTGTTAGTGCGTAATCGTCGAGCGCCTGTGGTCGGCCGTGTCTCAATGTGTCTCATCACGGTGGACGTCACCGAAATTCCGGAAGTTCAGCCAGAGGACGAGGTCGTCCTTCTCGGCAGACAGGGAGATGAGGAAATCAGCGCCGACGAGATAGCCGCCAAAACCGACACCATCAACTACGAGATTTTCTGCAATTTCGGCGGCAACCGTAAGAAGCACTTTTTGAACTCTTCGGTACCATGAGAACGGCAAATGGTCATCGGGATTTTCAACCTCTCACAGAGAGCACAGAGAACTCTGAGAGCTCAAACATACTAAAATGGATGAAACCATGTATTCAGGCATTGAAAGATCGCTTAAAAGTTAACGGGGAGTCCTTGCTGGCCAGAGTAAGCTCGCTTGTTCTGGCCAGCAAGAGCTCCCGTTGTGTCCCGATAACGCTTTAGCGGGACCTCCCGCGTCAGCGGGAACTTTTAGGCGATCGGACGATATCTATTACTTCTTTTTCTCTGAGCCCTCCGTGGGCTCTAGCGAACCCCGAGCTCGCCGAGGGGGAGCGGGCGAGAGATATTTGTCCTGCGGCACGAATACTCAGATCGAGCTCTACAGTGGCAAGCGACTATGCTATCAAGAGCGGTCCAAATAATGCTCTAGTGAAAAAGCAGGTTCACCGATGATCAAGACCAAAACCCTGGAAATACTGAACAGCACCTTGAAACGCTGTGGTGAGCGTGGCCTTTTCCAAATTCCTTCCGGATTTGAAATTCAGCTGGAAGTACCCAGAGTAGATGCTCATGGCGATTTTGCCACCAATGTCGCCTTAACTCTCGCCAAACCGAACAGGTGCTCGCCGAGAGATGTCGCTGCCTCTTTTGTTGAACAATTGGCGGACGGAGATGGTTTTTTTGCCAGGGTGGAAATTGCCGGTCCCGGGTTCATAAACCTGGTGATTAGTCCTTCCGCATGGTTCCAAATCCTGGACGAAATACACCGCTTAGACCTTAATTACGGCCGGTCTCATCTCGGACACGGCCGCTATGTACAGGTGGAGTTCGTCAGTGCCAACCCCACCGGTCCCCTGCATGTGGGGCATGGGCGAGGAGCTGCAGTGGGTGACGCTCTTGCCAGCATATTGGAAGCCACTGGCCATCGGGTGGAGCGCGAGTACTACATAAATGACGCCGGGACTCAGATCGAGACTCTCGGGCGCTCGGTCTTTTTGCGATATCAGCAACTCCTCGGCCGCCAGGTGGACTTTCCAGAAACATGCTACCAAGGTGACTACATTCAAGTCCGGGCCCGCGAGATGCAGGAAATCCATGGCGACTCCTACCTGAATGTTGCCGAGGAGGAGGCGCTGCCCCTATTCAGTGATTACGCAGGCAAACGTATTCTTGACGGTATCCGAAACGATCTCCAGGAATTTGGTGTCAATTACGATAAATGGTTCAGCGAGAAAAGCCTCTATGAGAACGGAGCGGTGGATCGGGTGATCGAAACCTTGAAAGCGGCCGGCCATATCTATGAAAAAGATGGCGCCCTCTGGTTTCGCTCTACCGCTCTGGGGGATGAAAAAGATCGAGTGGTGGTTCGAGCCAATGGCATGACCACGTATTTCGCTTCAGACTTGGCTTACCACCAGGATAAATATCTCCGCGGGCTTGACCTGGTCATTGACCTTTGGGGTGCTGACCACCATGGGTATGTGGACCGGATGTATGCTGGGGTCATGGCACTGGGGAAAGAACGTGAAGCTCTCAGATTACTCTTGGTACAACTGGTGAACCTGTTGCGTAAAGGGCAACAAGTGGCCATGTCCACTCGAGCTGGTGAATTCGTGACCCTTCGGGAGGTGATCGCTGAAGTGGGGCGTGACGCGGCGCGCTTCATTTTTCTGACCCGGCGCTCGGACAGCCCCTTGGATTTCGACCTCGAGCTCGCCAAAGAAAAAAGTGCTGACAATCCTGTTTACTATGTCCAATACGCCCACGCTAGGATTAGCAGTATCATCAGGCTGGCGGAGGAACAGAAGCTAGCTTTGGATGAAAAGGAGAAGCTCGATTTCAACCGGCTAGAATTGCCTGAAGAAATTGCTCTCATCAAACAGCTAAGTTTGTATCCGGAAGTGGTGGAGAACAGTGCCCGGTTTCTGGAGCCACATCGGATTCCTTACTACTTGACCCAATTGGCTTCGGCCTTCCATAGCTACTACAAGCATCATCGAATCATCCAGGATGATCTGGCTTTGGCGCAAGCACGGTTTAACCTGGTCCAGGCAATTCGCGTAGTGATACGCAACGGCTTGGGACTGCTGGGAGTCTCAGCCCCTGAGAAGATGTAAAACAATCAGATGTTGTTAATGGGTCAAGGGGGAGGCTACTCCACAACGAGCAATTCGCTCCATTTTATGGCAGTGTCGCTTTTGAAAATGCACCAAATCTTCATGCTGGCCTTTGCGGGTCTAAGAGTGGAAGGAGAGGTGGCTCAGGTGCTCGTTGTTCCGCAGCCTCCCCCTTTGGCCTGTGTCGCTCATAACATTTTTGGGGAAACTCCTGTAAAACAAAGCCTGGACGAAAAGCGGTTAGCTATGACAATAT
>JAUWKY010000001.1 GCA_030613915.1 Syntrophobacterales bacterium | reverse complement strand
GAGGGCTCGTTGTGCTTTCTGAACCTGTTCTTTTGCTACCGCCGGCTCTGCCAGCCACGCCCGAAGCTGCTCAAAGAGTTTATTCTCATCTGAAATTTGGAAGCCACCGCCGCTTTCGGTCAGAATGTCGGCAATGTCTCTGAAATTATCCATGTGGGGACCGAATACAACAGGCAGTCCTCGTTGGACCGCTTCCAGAGGATTGTGACCCCCGAGGGGCACCAGGCTCCCGCCCACAAAAGCGAAATCGCCCAGACTGTAGAATCGCGCCAACTCACCAATGGTATCGAGAATAAGCACATCCACCTGGGCTCCCCTGCCCTCTCCGGCGGGCAGTTGGCTTCGAAGTAGAGTTTGCCAACCACTCTGCGACGCCAGTTTGAAAACCTCTTCGAATCGTTGCTGATTGCGCGGTGCCAGAATGAGACAAAGATCAGAAAATTCCTGGCGCAGCCGGGAATAAACTCTGAGGATAATATCATCCTCTCCCGGGTGAGTACTACCTGCAACCCACGTCGCCGACGGCTGTGGCCATTCAAGTTCCCTGACTAACTCCTCCCGCTCCTGCACAGCGCTCTTGGGCATAGGTTGGTCGAATTTTAGGTTACCAGTTACCTGTATTTTGGCAGCCTCAACCCCGAGCATCCCTACTCGTCTGGCATCTTCCTGGCTCTGTACGCAGAAGGCGTCGATATGATTAAAAGACTGGGAAAAAAATCTTCGAAACAGCCCATAACGGGGCAACGATCGATCCGAGACTCTACCATTCACCAAGATGATTGGAGTCCTCTCTCTTGCCAAACACCAAAAAAGATTCGGCCACAGGTCTGTCTCCACCAAAACAAAGAGACTCGCTCCAATGCTCTTCACCGTCCTTTGCATCAGCCACCAGAAGTCCAGCGGCATATAGAGAAAGTGGCAGCCCAGGGAGGTCAGCTTCTGGCGGGCAACTTGCTGTCCTGACTCAGTCGTGGTGGTAATAAGAATCTTGTAGTCAGGGAATTGTTTTCTCAGGGTGTGCACCAAGGAAACAACAGATAGAACCTCACCCACGGAAAGAGCGTGCACCCATATCACTTCACCACTTATTGGTCTCGTCAGACCCTTAAGACCGACTCCCAAGCGAGGACCAAGATTCTGGCGGTATTTACCGGTGAGCGCTCTCCGCAGAGCTAGATAAAGAATAACACCTGGGAATGCCAACAGCCACAGGACATTATAGAGCCAGAACATATGGGAGGCCCGCGGATATTTGTAGGTTGGTTCTCTGTGGTCTCATCGTCCTTTGAACTTACTTGTTCACCTGACCACTTACGTTTGTCACGATTTTGACCGTAGAGTTATTATCGACTTGGGCGAACTGCATGTCATATAAGCGACAGTACTCACCGTCACACTCCATCAACTCATCATGCCGCCCCTCTTCTACAATGCGACCATTTGAGATAACTACTATCCGGTCCGCATTCTGGATGGTAGAAAGCCGATGAGCTATAACCAGGGTTGTCCTTCCGGCCATGAGGTTCTCTAGAGCCTTCTGCACCTCCATTTCCGCCTCGCTATCAAGAGATGAGGTGGCCTCATCCAGGATCAGAATAGGCGCATTCTTGAGTAGGGCCCTGGCTATGCAGAGCCGCTGTCGTTCTCCCCCTGACAGCCGCACCCCTTGCTCACCTATGATCGTATCGAAACCCCGTTCCATTTTCATTATAAAATCATAACCGTTGGCTGCCTTGGCCGCAGCAATGATTTCTTCCTCGCTTCTGCGGATATCACCATAGGCTATGTTGTTGCGGACCGTATCGTTGAAGAGGATGGTTTGCTGGGTAACCACGCCAATCTGAGCCCTGAGTGAGCTGAGGGTTACATCACGTATGTCCATACCATCAATCAAAATTGCTCCATCCGTCACTTCGTAAAAACGGGGAATGAGATCTACCAGAGTACTCTTCCCAGCCCCGCTTACCCCAACGATAGCAATGACTTCCCCTGCAGTCACCTCTAGGTTGACATTCTTCAGTACCGGCACGTTGCCATAGCGAAACTGGACATTACGAATCTCGAGTTTGTACTCCATGAGCGGCAGAGGAACGGCATCGACCCTGTCTTCCATTTCCGGCGGCGTATCCAAGATATCATATACCCTGTAGGCCGCTGCCGTTCCCTCCTGGATCACATTGTTTATTCTGCTTAACTTCTTTATTGGCTGGTAGAGCATGATCAAGGCAGTGAGAAAAGAGAAGAACCCTCCAGGCGTCGATACCCCCTGGATGACTCTGTGACCACCGTAAGAAATAGTAAAGACAATGGCCAGACCCCCAAAAAACTCCATCAGTGGCGATGAGAGTGCCCGCACCATAACCGACTTCAATACGTACTTAAAATATTTCATGTTCTCTTTAGAAAAGCGCTCTTTCTCGTAGTGCTCCATGCCAAATGCCTTGACAATACGGTTGCCCACAATAGTCTCGTGCAGAATTACCGAAATGTCACCCATTGATTCCTGACTCTTGGTGCTTATCCGGCGCAGCATTCTTCCGAATTTCACCACAGGGAAAAATGCAAAAGGCAGCACCACCATGGAGACGAGAGCCAACTGCCAATCTCTTTCAAACATAACGGCTGCTAAGCCAACGACTGTAAAGGAATCTCTGAGCAACCCGGTCACAGCATTGGAAACTGCTCCCTGGATCAAGTTGACGTCGTTGGTGACGCGAGACATCAATAGCCCTGTGGGCATCCGATCGAAAAATGAGAGCGGAAGTCTTTGCAGATGGTCGTAGAGCTTCTGCCTCAACTGAGCCACTATTCGCTGGCCGACGTAACTCATGAGATAGGCCTGCCCCCAGTCACTCAGCCCTTTCATTGCAAAGGCTAGAAGCACCACGACGGACAGAACCATCAACATTTCCGCTTTCTTCTCTATGAAAACGTCATCTAACACCGGCTTGACCAGATGGGCTAGGGCCGCGGTACAAGCGGCTACGCCCAACATGCACACCATGGCGATGGCCAACCGGTGCCAGTGGGGCTTGACCAGCTTCAACAACCGCCGGTAGATATCTCGCTGCTGATTATCTGGCATCCATCAACTCCATAGCAATAGCTGCCGTCCTGGCGGAAGCACCCGGTTTTCCCACACTGTCGCGAACTTCTGAGAACCGCTGTCTTATCCATGCCTGCCGGTCACTATCGCCAAGGATAGCCATCGCCTCCCTGGCAATTTGCTCAGGATTCGCTTCATGTTGGATCAATTCCGGTGCAACAGTTTCTCCGGCAACGATATTGGCCAGCGCCACGTGTTGCACCTTTATCAGCCGCTTGCCAAGCCAGTAGGTCAGGGGATTGACTTTATACACTACCACCAGGGGAGTACCGAGAATAGCCGCCTCTAAAGTCACAGTGCCCGAGGCTGCGATCATCATTTCACACACTTGAATGACTTCATGAGTATTGTTCTCCACTACAGTCAGAGGTATATCTCTTCCCCTCAAGTAGGGATCAATCTGGTGACTGCGGATGGTAGGGGCGAGCGGCATGAGGAAGTGAATGTCTGGGATCTCTTTGGCGAGGGCGGCTGCTGTATCAAGCATCACAGGCAGCAGTTTTGATATTTCATTAATACGACTGCCCGGGAGCAATCCAACCAACCGGCTTGCTCGGTCTTTTGAGTAGCGGCTCCGGGTCAATGACTTTTCATCTGTAACCCGAATGACATCCAGCAGCGGATGACCCACAAAAGAGACCTCCACCCCTCCCTCTCGATATATCCTTTCCTCAAAAGGGAGGATGACCACCATCCTATCCACCCGCCGGCGAATGGTTTTAATTCTCCCCGAACGCCAGGCCCATATCTGAGGACTGATGTAGTACATGACCGGAATGCCAAGTTTTTTAGCCTTGCCGGCGACAAGAAGATTAAACTCAGGATAATCGATCAAAACTACAAGATCGGGCCTCCACTGCTGTAGATTTGTTGAAACCACACGATACACCGACATGATGGTAAGCAACCGCTTCACTCCAGGTAGTCCAACAACGCCCATCTCGTCAGCGTTCCAGAGGAGTTCTACGCCTGCCTCTCGCATGTGCAGGCCTCCCACCCCCAGGAAAAAAACAGAGGAATCTACGGCGCGGATGGCCTTCACCAGATTACCGCCGTAGAGATCCCCCGAGGCTTCTCCTGCTATGATCAATACTCTTTTGCCCTTGGTCGCCATTCGCAATGTTTTATTGGTACATAACAGCGGTTGTAAAACTCACGAACCACTCGACACTGTCTCAAAGCTCATGGCCCCAACCGCTTAGCCCGAAAACCAATTCCCAGTCGCTTCCCCTGTTGTTGAATGAGCTCACTCACCTGCGTGGCAACCTCAAGGGCCTTACGTCCTTCCTCCCCGCTCACCATGGGCTTCGCGCCGGTGCACACTGATTCTGCAAAAGCTCGTAGCTGCTCTTCAAGGGGGTCAGTATCGGCAACGGGCAGCTGCTGATACTCTATTTCCGGAAACCCATCAGCACCTTTTTCAGGTAGTTTACGAAACAGTTCCACTTCCCTCTCGGCATAGTCCAAAGACAGATAGCTGTCCGGTTGAAAGATTCGTACTTTCCTCATTCTCTTTGCTGAAATACGGCTGGCAGTAACGTTGGCAATACAGCCGTTCGCAAATTCCAGTCTCACGTTAGCGATATCAGTGTGAGGAGTAAGGATTTTAGCTCCACCCACCCTTAGATCCTCCAATGGAAATGGCACCAAACTCAGTATGATATCTATATCATGGATCATCAGATCTAAGATCACATCAACCTCAGTACCACGTTCAGTAAAGGAGGCGAGTCGATGAGACTCCACAAACAGTGGCTGCTGCACGTATTCTCTTGCAGCAACTACTGCAGGGTTGAATCGCTCCAGATGTCCCACCTGAAGCACCAGGTTATTCGCCTTTGCCAGTTGAACGAGGGAATCCGCCTCCTCCAAGGTAGCTGTTATGGGTTTCTCAACGAGCACGTGAATGCCAGCCTCCAGAAGATCACGAGCAACCTGACAGTGATCCTGGGTAGGCACTACCACGCTGGCAGCATCAACCTTGCCAATAAGTTCCCGGTGCGACGCACATGCCTGGCATGAAAAATCCTCAGCCATTCGTCGCGCCCGGCTTGGCTCGACGTCAGCTACAGCTACCAGATTAGTCTCTTCCAGGGCCGCGTATTTCTCCGCATGAAACTGACCCAGGTAGCCAACTCCGACTACAGCCATCCTTAGAGCCGAAGAGTTGACCGTAATTCTTGGCTTCACAGCCAAAAGCGCGTTCCTACTACCCCCCACTTCCGCTTCAAGCTGGTTCAACTCCAACATCAATCCATCTAACTCTGAAGCTTTTTCCCTGTCCGCTGGCCTGCTTAAGATGGCAATCCTGGCATCGTCGGCAGCCTGGATCATCTTTTCCCTGTCAAACATCAATGTTCTGTCAGCTTCCACAACCAACACCGAAGCGCCCACCTCTTTCATGGTCTTGATGGTCTGAATTCCTACAGCAGGAACATCGAAACGCAGGTCTTGATTGGGCTTGCAAACCTTCACAACCACCACTTCGCTTTTTCCCAAACGACCTCCGCGCCTGATTGTCTCATCAGTTCCTTCTATAGCCTCCACTGCCAGTACTGCCTGATCTCGAACCAAAATACACTGCCCTATGTCCAGTTTGCCAATCTCCTTGGCCAGGTTCCAGCCGAAGTTGATGTCCCGTCTCTCCCTAGCATTGGGCCTGCGCCGCGTCAGGATTCCAGGGGGGGCCAGCAGTTCTGGCAGGAAAAGGGTCGAAGGTCTAACTTTGATTCCGTGCGCTTCCAGTTCTTCGGTAAAAGCCCTTAAAATTGCATCGTCTTTTTTGTGGAGCATCCGGGCGAGCAACCGTACGGCCTTCCAGTCCGGTCTGATCTTGCTGAAGAGCTTGGTTTTGGCCACCGCCCCCGCCATCGCCACTTCAGTAACCTGGGCTTTCTGAAAGGTCTCGATCATCCGGCCCAGCTTCCCTAGACTCACCCAAGAACATACGTCCACCTCGGATTCCAGTAGCTCGTCGGCCTCTCCTTTAAGGGCCACCGCCACTACCTTGACTCCGTTTTGCCTTGCTGCCCGGGCGAAGAGGATGGGAAACTGTCCGCCTCCCGCAATAAGTCCAATTGTTTTCATAGGTTCACTTTGTACTTCTTTCAGGTGATGGCAGACTCACCGGCCCAGGAACAAACATTCCCACCCAGATCACCGAGTAATGCCACGCTGTGACCAACGGATAAAATCCACCAATATTCTCACTTCATCCACGTCTCCAAACTGACTCTCAGCCACCTCCAGCGCTTCTTTGAGAGTCCTCTCGGTCAGAAACAAGATACGATAGCACTGCTTCAAAATCTTGAGCGTCATGGCGGGAAAGTTCCTGCGCTTTAGCCCAACGGTATTCAGCCCGTAGAGCTTGGCGCGATGTCCAGATACAAGCATGTATGGAGGTATATCCTTCGTTACCCCGGTCTTACCACCAATGTAAGCGTGGGTGCCGATCCGAACGAACTGGTGTACGGCAGATAGCCCACCCAGTGTTGCGTGATCACCGACAGTCACATGCCCGGCCAAAGTGGCAGCATTGGCCATGACCACATGATTGCCGATAATGCTGTCATGCGCCACATGACTGTAGGCCATGAATAGATTGTTGTCACCTATCTTGGTTAGCTCATCCCCGCCAACGCTGCCGCGATTAATAGTGACAAACTCCCGAATAGTATTGTCATTACCGACGATGGTCTCAGTGCGACGGCCGTCGAATTTCAGGTCTTGGGGTGGTGTCCCAACAGAGGCATAGGAGTAAATCTCGCAGCGTTCGCCAATGGCGGTGTATGGAGCGATATGGGCGTGGGCGTGAATCCGGCAGCCTTTACCAATTTCTATCTCTTCATCGATAACAGCGTAGGGACCGACTACCACGTCGGCTGCCAGCTCAGCCCCGGGATGAATGATTGCAGTGGGATGAATCTTGGTGGGGTTCCCTTTAGCTGTCATCTGTAGATCTCTCCGCTCCCTTGCTTTCAATGACAGCCATGAGCTCAGCCTCAGCAACCAGGGTGTCATCAACGTAAGCCTCACCCCGCATTTTGAAGACCTTTTGTTTCTGACGAATTGTAGTAAGCTTCAGCCGCAGCTGGTCACCAGGCACCACCGGTTTGCGAAACCGCACCTTGTCGATGCCCATAAAGTAGACGAGACTTCCGGCCCATTCTTTGGGGCTGGAGTGAAAGGCAAGTACGCCACCCACCTGGGCCATGGCTTCAATAATCAGGACGCCGGGCATGATTGGATTGCCGGGGAAGTGGCCAACAAAGAACGGTTCGTTAATGCTCACGTTCTTTATCCCCACGATCTCTTCCCCCTCCTTCAGGCTTTCGATCCGATCTACGAGCAAAAAAGGATAGCGATGCGGCAAGATCTGCATGATTTCTTTGACATCTATCATCACGAACACCCCTCTTTTAGGAATCTGTCTTCTCCTCGAGCGAAGCTAACCCCTTCTCCAAATCCATAATCTTTTTCCGAAGTTCAGGAAGACGGCTTAATATGTTACAGTTCTTCAGCCAGGCTCGATGATCAATTGCGGGACTGCCTGAAACAGTTTGTCCCGCAGGAATTGATTTGGCGATTCCTGATTGAGCGCCAACCCGAACACTGTCCCCTATTTCCAGATGTCCGGTCACCCCCACCTGCCCGGCGAGAATGACATTTTTGCCAATCTTGCTACTTCCTGAAATTCCAACCTGGGCTATGATTATACTGTCCTCTCCTACAACCACATTATGGGCCACCTGGACAAGGTTGTCTATCTTGACTCCCCTCTGAATCCACGTTCTACCCATTGTGCCCCGGTCTATCGTACAGTTGGCCCCGATTTCCACATCATCATCAATCTGGACAATGCCTACTTGGGGAATTTTGAAATGGCCATTGCCATCCTGGGCAAAGCCAAAACCGTCGCTGCCCACCACGGTGCCACTATGAATAATTACCCGCTTGCCAATAATACAACGAGCAAGTACGGTCGCATTTGGATAGATGGCAGTGTCATCGCCGATATGAACATCAGAGCCAACATAAACACCCGGGTGCAAGGTAACCCGATCGCCCACCACAGTGTTGTTACCGATGTAGACCTGAGGATGGATCGAAACCTCATCTCCCAGGACAACGTTAGCTCCCAAATGAGCTTTTGTACTCACTCCCGGCACCGCCGTTCGCTGTTCTTGGGCAAAGAGTTTGAGTATCTTGGCAAAACCCAGGTAAGGATTCTCACTTATAATGAGAGGTTTCTCAAAAGCTTGCAGTTTGGGGGGAACAATGAGGGCGCCCGCCTTAGATTGATGCGCTTTGCTGACATATTTGGGGCCCACAACAAAAGAAATCTCATCGCTCCTGGCCTCCTCCAATCCTGCCACCCCCGTGATCTTTAATTCCGGATCGCCGAGAAGCTCACCCTCAACCAATTGAGCCAACTCGCCTAAGGTTTTTTCCATAATGGACTTCCTTAGTCAGTGGTCATGTGTCGTTGGTCGATCTTTCTCACCTACTACTTGTTTTCTCGCGCTATGCTCTATGCGCTTTGCGCCTTGCGCGCCAACTACTGCGTGGCCTTTTCACCAGCATAAAATTCATTGAGTTCTTGTACTATCCTCTCGGTGAGATTCAAAGAATCTGGCGCGTACCAAATCCCTCCATCCCCGAGTTCAAAGATCATTGCATAGCCCTCTGCTTTGCCAATTCGAGCCACGATTTCTACCACATTTTTCTGAAGTGGCATCAGGAGTTCCCTCTCTTGCCCCGCTAAGAGGCGATTGGCTTGGTCAACACCCTGCCTTAGCATTACCTTTTTAGCGCGAATCTCCTGAACTTTGGCTTGCTTTACATCATTGCTCCATACGAGTTCTTTCTGCTTGAATTCAGCCTCCAGTTCCGCTACCTCCTGTCGCGCCGCATTGAGCTTTTCGCGAATCGGTACCATTTTCGCTCTGAGCTTTTCCAGCCCTTCCCTGCCCATCTCAGAGCGATCCACAATCGCCTGCTTGTCGAAAAACCCGAACCTAATCACTTCCGCCGCCCAGACCTGAGTGCTGACCGCCAGAAAAAGCAAGCCAGCGATAACTCCTGTAAGAATCCTCATGTCGTCTCTCCTTACGCCCATTTGCCTCAACGTCCCTTTTCTTTAGTTACGCTGTTCTTGGCAATACAATATGGCCAATTCTTAACATTATCGAAGCAATGCTCTGTGCGCAATGTATTTTTTACATAGCTAGCCCGCATATTTCATGAATTGGTGTCTCGAGACCGCGAAGATGGGTGTGCAACCGTGCAACCACAGGGAGTTGGACCCGAGGCGTACTTGAACAGTACGCTGAGGGTCCGACACCCGAGGACGCACGGAAGGGCGGCCATATCCGTGGCCGCAGCAGGCCATTCATGAAATATACGGGCTAGAAGAACATCCCCATAGAAAACTGCCATTTACTCTTACTTTCACCCTTATCAGGACTAGGATTGTAGCCCCACTCCAGCCGTAACGGCCCCATTGGCGAGAACCATCGAATGCCGTAACCCACAGCGTACTTCAGGTCGTTTAAGTCTATATTGTCGCCATCATCGTAGGAATTGCCGGCGTCAAAAAAGAGCACTCCCCGAATACCCTGCTCTTTTACGAGGGGGAAAAGAAACTCGGCGTTAAAAAGCACCATCTTGTTGCCACCAATACGGTCTCCGGGCTCTGGATCGCGAGGGGACACGTCGCCGGAGTCAAAAGACCTGATGGAATTGATGCCCCCCAGGTAAAAACGTTCATAGATGGGAACCTCACCGTCAGTTTCACCTATATATCCAGTTTTGCCGTGCAAAAATCCGACGCAGTCCCAAAAAAGCGGAAAATACCAGCTGGAATTAAAAACGGTCTTGATATAGCCGGCATCACCACTGAGCGCGCCGCCAGCGTAATCCACCATCAAACTGTTATCAGAGCCGCGAGTGGTGAGAAAAGTGTGGTCTCTGCTGTCTCTCCTCAAAGTACTGCTTAGGGCACTGGTAACGAGTTTCCCCTCTTGGTCCTGGATTTCAGTTGCTGCGCTAGAAGACACATCTGATACATCAGCGTCGTCATAGGTATAGGAGAGGTAAAGCCTGGTGTAATCCCAGACCGGATAGCTCAAGGAGAGTTTTCCCCCGTTGCTGTCCTTGGTGAACTCATCGTAGTCCCGGGACCAATTATAGATCTCGGTTGTGGCGGAAAGCGGGATATCGAATAGCCAGGGTTCCGTAAACTTCAAAGTAAACCTATTCGACCTACTCCCAAGGTTGGCCTGGAACTGCAGGCTCTGACCTCGGCCAAACAGATTCCGTTCGGCTACCTGCCCCTGCAGGAAAAACTGGTCTGCCGTACTAAAGCCAGCTCCGGCTGATATGAACCTGGTCGCCTTTTCCTTGAGTTTTATATCGACATCCATCCGGTCGGCAGCTTCTCCTTTCCGGGTGTCCATTTCGACTTCATCAAAATAGTCAAGTCGCCGCAGATTCCCGACACTCCTCTCCAGATTGGCCTTACTATATCGTGCCCCTTCAATCACCTTCAGCTGGCGGCGGATAACTTTGTCCCTAGTCTTGGCATTACCGCTGATTTCAATCCTGCCAAAATCTACCAACTCCCCTTTTCTGACTTGGTAGTTAACATCAACCACCTGTTTCGTCCTGTCCCGGGCAATGTTTGGCTCTACCTCAGCAAACGCGTATCCCTGAAAAGTAAAGTAGTCCGTAAGCCTTTCAAGGTCTGGCCAGAACCTCCCGGTGGAAGTATTTTTTCTTGGACAGTTTGATCCTATTCAGCAACCTCACGTCCGGCTCGACACCCTTCCCGGTCACCTCCACTTTGCCCACCCGGAATCGTCCCCCTTCGTTTATGGGAAAGTTGATGTAAATCCCCTCTTCATCATAGGTAATCTCAGGACTTCCCACCCTGACATCCATAAAACCATGATTCAGGTAGAAGGCGGCAATCATATCCGAGTCCACTTCCAACTTGTCCCGCTTGAGAATTCCCGATTCAGTGAGCCAGAAAAAACCGCCTTTTTCCGAAGTCATGACAACATCTTTGAGGTCATCATCCGAAAAGTGCTGATTGCCTGTGAAGGTGATTTTGCTGACATAAAGCTTTTTGTTCTCCTTTATGCGAAAACTGACATCCACCCGGTCACCCTCAACTGGCTTTATCTCGTAGGTAACCTCCGCATTATAATAGCCTTTGTCCCGATAAAGCGCCCGGATCTTTTCCACATCTCCCTTTAGGACTGAACGTTGCAGAATACCATATTGTCTCGTGGTCATGGCAGCACGAATGTCATCTTCTGTGATAGATCTGGAGCCGCGGATTGAAACTTCATTTATGGTGGGCTTTTCCTCTACCACAAAAACCACATCCTGTCCTTGGGGAGTGTCCTCCGCCTCTATACGGACCTCTTTGAAATAGCCCATCTTGTAGATCTCTGTCAAATCTTCACGCAATTTGGCCTGATCAAAAAGGTCGCCGCCTTTGGTCTTTACCCTCAATTTAATGGCCTCGGTTTCGACGCGCTGATTGCCCCTTACCAGAATCTGACGAATCTTTTTTCTCCTCAGGATGCGAATACCCACTTCTCTGGAGAGATCAGAGACCGCACTGGCAAGATTCTCCAGTCCCACTTGGGTTACATAGATAGGTACCGTAGGCCGTCGTTGATCAACATCAACCAGACGCACATCAAAACTGATTTGTTCCCCTATCTTACTGAGGCTGCCATAAACAACGAAGGTGCTTCCCAATTCCGCGCCGATTTTTCGAGCCTGAGCATCGGTCATCTCTTGAGCCACCCACAACGGCTCTCCTTCAAACGCTTCCACCGCAGGTACCGGCTGGAATCCTTGCTGCTTCAGGCTTCTGACCAGCATGTCCATTAGCGGCTTGCGCAGGTGGGTAAGATCCTCCTCGCTGTAAAACGAGAGGGGAATAATAGCAAGACGAATAGTGCGGGAATAGAGCGGCTGGGGCCAGGTGAGAGACAGTACCAGCAGAACAAAAAGAAGGCGAAATTTCACAACGTACTCGCTCTCTGCAGGTCACTCGATCTCGTTTAGTAGTCCGTCTTTCATCTGCAACTGTCTTTGCATCATGCCTGCAAGTTCCATGTTGTGTGTAACGACAACCAGGCTCACTTTTTTTTCCTGGTTGAGGCTCAGCATAAGCTCATGAATGTTCCGGCTACTGTTCGTGTCCAGGTTACCGGTGGGTTCATCAGCAAGAAGCACCTTAGGATTCAACACCAGTGCCCTCGCTACCGCAACCCGCTGCTGCTCTCCTCCAGATAGCTCTCCGACACGATGCCGCAAACGGTGGCTCAAGCCAACCAGATCCAAAATGAACTCCGCACGCTCTTTCGACTCTCTTTTATTCTTGCGTCCAATGAGCGCTGGTAACATGCAGTTTTCCAATGCAGTAAACTCAGACAGCAGATGATGGAATTGAAAAACAAATCCGATGGTTCGATTGCGGTAGGCGGCCAACTGTTGTTCATGGAAGTCAAAAACGTTAACTCCCTCATGGGTAACCTCACCGTCACTAGGCCGCTCCAAAGTTCCCAGTATGTGGAGCAGTGTTGACTTCCCTACTCCGGACGCTCCTACCACCGCAATGCTCTCCTGCCCTTCCAGGGTGAGATCGATACCACGCAATACATCAACGCGACGTTCGCCGCTGCCGAAGTGTTTATAAAGCCCCTTCACCTGGAGGATAGACTCGGCCCTATTCATAGCGGATGGCCTCCGCTGGGTCAAATCGCGAAGCCTGCCAGGCCGGATACACACTGGCCGCCAGAGTAATGACGATTGCCGCCAGGGCGATGAGTGCTACGTCAAGTGGGTTCATCTTAACCGGCAAGGTAGATATGTAATAGACATCGCTGGGCAACTCAATAAACTTGTACGTGGCCAGCAGCGTGCACAGGGTGTAGCCTCCCAGAAGCCCGAGTAGCGTTCCTACCAGGCCGATCACCGCTCCCTCAATCATGAAAATCTTCATAATACTTCTGCGGGTGGCACCCATAGATTTGAGAATAGCAATATCCCTGGTTTTTTCTATAACTACCATGATTAAAGTGCCCACTATATTGAACGCTGCTACCAGAATAATGAGGGTGAGGATGATGAACATCACGATTTTTTCCAATTTTAGGGCAGAAAAAAGGTTCTTGTTCATCCTCATCCAGTCCCTACTCCAGTAGGGATAGCCGCCCAACGCTTTGCCAATGGCTCTGGCCACCCGATCTGCCTCATAGATGTCATCCACCCGAACCTCGATGCCTGTGACTCGATCCCCGATACCGAGAAACCGTTGAGCAGCCCATAGGGACACGTAGGCTATGGTAGAGTCGTATTCGTACATTCCCGAGTCAAATATTCCCGCCACCCGGAAGGTTTGACTCCTGGGCACCCGGCCGAGGGGAGTAAGACGACCCAGGGGAGAAATCACCGTCACGGGCTCTCCCCGTGACGCCCCGATATTCCTGGCAAGTTCGTTACCCAAAATGATTCCTGGAGTGGATCTCATCCCTTCTGGCTTATTTTCAGCTTCGAGCTCTTCGAGACTGCCAGCACGCAGATTCTTTGGCAGGTTGATAACCTTGCTGGCGGTCTTTGGTTCGATTCCTCTGAGCACTGCCCCAGATATGGCTTTGCGAGAACTGATCATAACCTGGGTGTAAATAAAAGGTGTGGCAGCGTTAACCCCGGACACTTCCCCCACCTTCGCTCTTACTTCCTGGTACTTGGAAATATTTCCATCAAAACGGGAAATCACCACATGGGAGGTCACCCCAAGAATTTTGTCCCTCAGATCCTCCTTGAACCCATTCATCACTGCTATTACAACGATTAGTGCGGTCACGCCAACCATAACCCCTGCAATGGAAATGAGGGTAATAAGGGAGACGAAGGTCTGTTTGCGTTTGGCCTTTAAATAACGAAGGCCTATGAACATTTCATAGGACATATCAGAAAGGATCTTGATCTAAGGGTTTAGCTACGCTCTGGCCTGAGGTGGGGAAATAAGATCACCTCCCGGATGGATGGCAGGTCTGTGAGCAGCATGACCAATCGATCAATACCCACCCCCTCCCCGGCAGCGGGAGGCATACCATACTCCAGAGCGCGAATGTAGTCATCATCCATCAAGTGGGCCTCTTCGTCGCCAGCCTCACGGGCCGCCACTTGCTGCAGGAATCGCTCCCTTTGGTCAATGGGATCGTTCAATTCGGAGAAGCCATTGGCAATTTCATAGCCACCAATGAAGAGTTCAAATCTGTCCACTAAAGAGGGATCTTCCTCATTGCGCCGAGAAAGTGGAGATACATCAATGGGATAGTGGGTAATAAAAGTTGGTTGTTCCAGCTTCGGTTCCACCAGGATATCAAATAGCTTGGTGAGAACTTTTCCAGACTCTTGTCCAGCCGTAGTGATTCCCAGAGTCTCAGCCTTGGTCCGGAGTTTTTCCTCATCTTCCACCTCGCTCCCCTCTAAACCTCCAATAGCGACGAGTGCATCGCTGAGTCGATAACGGGGCCAGGGTGGGCTCAAATCGATCTCCTTACCTTGAAACGATAGCTGGGGGCTGCCATTTACTTCTTGGGCCACCCAGCAGACCATTTCTTCGGTGAAGGTCATCAAGTCTTCATACGTGGCATATGCCTGGTAGAATTCCAACATGGTAAATTCTGGATTATGCTGGAAAGATATCCCTTCATTGCGAAAACTTCGATTTATCTCAAAAACCCGCTCAAAACCACCCACCAGGAGACGCTTGAGATACAGTTCAGGAGCGATTCGTAGATACAGGTCAATGCCCAGGGCATTGTGAAAGGTCTTGAAAGGACGTGCAGTAGCACCACCGGGAATAGGCTGCATCATCGGGGTCTCCACCTCAATGAAACCATGACCCCTGAGGAATTCTTGTATTTTCTGAATAATCTTGGCTCTTTTGATGAAAACCTCGCGAACGCTGTCGTTTACCACCAGATCCACATAGCGCTGACGGTACCTGGTTTCGACGTCACGAAGCCCGTGCCATTTTTCCGGTAAAGGTCGCAGACTCTTGCTCAGGAGTCTTACCTCCTGGGCTTGCAGGGTCAACTCACCTCGATGAGTCCGAAAAACAGTACCCGTGACACCGACAAAATCACCTATGTCCATCTTTTTGAAAACCCGATACTCGTCCTGACCTATCACGTCTCGTTGAACGTAGACTTGAAGCTTACCAGTAGCATCTTTGATGTGCATGAAAGAAGCTCGGCCAAAGGAACGCATGGACATGATGCGGCCGGCACAGATAAGAATCTTTTGCTCTTGAGCTAGATCCTCTTCACTCCATTCCCCGTAGTGTTCTCTAATATCCGCCAGGTGATCCTGAACGCTAAAATCATTCGGGTATAATTGGACACCCGCATCTCGTAACTCCCGAGCCTTTTGTCGCCGCTGCCGCAATACCTGACTTTCTTCACTCATGGCCATATCTCTAGAATGATAGGTAACCGGGCAGCCAAGAAAAATGAACCGCACCCTGTGGTCTCGGGACCTCAAAACGCGTTACGATAAATCATTTACCCAGTGGAGTCAAGCACTATAGGCGGGCTACTGTGGTCTGTCTTGGGGGTCTTCCTCTGCTAGAGGGAAGTGTAGCGTGAAGGTAGTACCACTGCGTCCGTCGCTGTCGAGAAAGATCTTACCGTCATAGTTCTCCACTATCCGGTGAACGATGGTCAGGCCCAGACCCGTGCCCTGGTCTTTGGTGGTAAAGAACGGATCGAACACTTTCCCCTGATTCTCTGGCAAAATCCCTGGGCCCGTGTCTGAAATTGAAATTTCGGCCAGCTTTTCCTGCCTGTCCCAGGCATAGTCTCGGGGAGCGTCTCCTGATCCTCGCTTCGTACGGATAGCAGTGGCGACGGAGAGACGACCACTGTTTTTCATTTCTTGGACAGCGTTGAGCACTAGGTTCCAGATCACCTGTTGGAGTCGTTGAGGGTCAATGAGAACCCATAGGTTCTTGCTCAGAGTCTTTTCAATACGAATAGGTCGGGAGAGCTCCGGGCTGTTTTTCAACATCTCCAATGTATCTTCAATGACCTCGTTCACCTCCACCGATCGATCCACCGCCTTTTCCGGCCGGGAAAAAAGGAGAAACTCGTTCACCAGTGCATTGAGCCTTTCCGCCTCCCGCATGGTGATATCCATCAGCCGCTGTTGCATCGGTCCGAAATCTGCCTCGTCCCTGAGCATCTGTATCGAGCCGCTCAGTGAAGCGAGGGGATTTTTAATCTCATGCGCAATACCAGCTGCAAGTTCACCCGCCACTGCCAAGCGGTCCATCCGTCGCACCTGTTCCTGCATCTGACGAAATTCAGTGAGATCCTGCAATATTAAGATCAACCCTATTTCGTCGCCCCCTGGATTCTTTAGGATCGATTGGGAGAACCCTAAATGGAGCCTACTCCCATCTCGTCGATCAAAATCAAGGTCAACTCCTTTCTGCGGTTGAGGCATGTCATCATTGTCGCCCCTTCTATCACTAATACTCAAATAGGGTACAATTTTCGGAAAAATATCACCAATGTGAATCCCCTCTAGATCCCTATAGCCGAATCCAGAAATCTGCTCGACTGCCGGGTTGATATATGAAATCTCGAGTTGATTGTTCAGAGTTATAAGTCCAGTATTGATACTTTGAACAATATTACGGTTTAGCAGTTCAAGTTGGTCCAGGTCGTACTGCTTTGCTTTCAGCTTGACGCTACTGCGGCGAAGCTCCTCAGCCAGATAACTGCTCAAGAAAGCCACCAGATAAAAGGCGGCAATGTTCATCAGCAGGGTATAGAAGTAGTAGCCAATGGTGTAGGTCATCAGCTCGGAAGCGCGGGTGTAATATGGATGAATAATGCCGAAATATTGGAGGTCCAACAAGGAGCCGTAACCTATACTGCTAGCCGAGGCTATGAGGAGGCCTCCACGACGGTAGAGCATGATGGCAGCATTGATAATTGTGAGTATGTACATGAACGAAAAAATGCTCTCGATGCCTCCGGTGACATAGATCAATGCCGTCACGAAAAGCACATCGAAAACGAGCTGTACATAAGCAAAAAGAACGTATTTCTTGATGCGGTCTAGCAACAGGGCATAGCAAAGAGTCAGAAAGTAGATAACGCCGGTGAGAAGGTACAATGAGGCAAGTGAGGTATTAGAGAAGGAGGGATAAGCTCTTGCCTGCACAACAACAGTGGCAACAAGGAGAAAGGTGGCAAAAAGCAGCCTGAGGACCATGAGCCACTTGATTTTCCCCAGAAGCTCCTCGTTGCGCTCTGTCGAATCCTGTTCCAGCTCAGACATGGTTGATCAGCCACCCATGGCTCCGGCCATCTGAAATATGGGGAGATACATGGCAACCACGAGACCACCTATGGTAATTCCCAGAAAAACCATCATGAACGGCTCGAGCATGGCGGTGAGAGCGTCAACGGCTGCATCAACTTCATCATCATAGAAATCGGCAATTTTGCTCAACATGGTATCCAAAGCACCCGTGGCTTCACCCACCGAGATCATCTGCACAACCATGGACGGGAAGACCTCACTGTCGGCCAAGGGCTCGGCAATGGTCCGGCCCTCACTAATGCTTCGTCTGGTTTCCCGGATTGCCTCCTCGATGGTCATATTACCAGCAGTAGCTGCTACGATGTCCAGGCTATCCAGGATTGGAACACCGCTGCTGATCATAGTGCCCAGAGTACGGGTGAATTTGGCCACAGCTACCTTGCGGATCAGCATGCCGAAAACGGGAACCTTGAGGACCAGTTTATCCACCAGAGCTCGGCCTTTGTCAGTTTTATAGAATCTTCTGAAGGCAAATACAAGAAGAACGAATCCGACGATGAGGTAGAGAATATAGTTTTGGAGTAAATCACTCAGCGCTACCACTATCTGGGTGGGAACAGGTAGTGCTTTGCCGAAGTCGGCGAACATTGCCTCGAACACCGGGATCACAAAAATAAGGATGACCGCCACCACCATAATGGCGATTACCATAACCACGATGGGGTAGGTCATGGCTCCTTTGACCTTTTTTTTCAATTTGGCCGCCTTCTCGATGTAAGCCGCCAGTCGATTCAAGATGATATCCAGAATACCACCGATCTCGCCCGCGGCCACGAGGTTAACAAAAAGGTCGTCAAAGACATCAGGATGCTGCTTCAAAGCATCAGCAAAGGTGGACCCTTCCTCAACGTCCTCTTTTATGTTCTTCAGTATCCTTTTAAACGTCTTATTGTCTTGCTGGCTGAAAAGAATCTCCAGACACTGAACCAACGGCAGACCCGCATCAATCATGGTCGCAAACTGGCGGGTCATAACCACGATGTCCTTTTCGGTCACCTTGGGCTGGAGAAATTTGACGTTTTCAAATAGGTCTTTGGATTTTGGTTTGATCTTAGTGGGCTCAATACCCTGACGTCTTAGGGTGAGGCGAACGAAATTTTCGCTGTCAGCTTCCATCTCACCCTTTTTCTTTTTTCCCTTACGATTGACCCCTGTCCATATGTAGTCTGGCATGGCCGCTCCTTTGTTAATCTAGTAGGCGTTAATGTTACGGATGGTTACATCCTCCCAGCCTAATCACCATGACCACGCTTGTTTCTCCATCCCAGCGCTTCATGCCCTGCAGTTGTCCTACTGTCTATGGTTGCCAGCTGAGGAAAATAAAGCAAGCTAATCTTTCACCGAGCAGCGGACAACTTCCTCCACGGTAGTAATTCCTTCTTTCAGTTTATTGATGCCTGACCGCCTTAGGGTCAGCATACCTAACCGCATCGCTTCACGTTTGATCTCGGTGCTGGAAGCTCCTACCAGAACCAGCTCCTTAAGCTCCTCGTACAGCGGCATAACCTCATAAAGGGCGATGCGGCCCTTATACCCTGTTTGGCTGCAGGTGGGGCAACCAGTACCATGGTGGCACTTGAAACTACCCACCTCTTCGTCAAGAACTCCTAAATCCAGCAACGTCTCCTTGGGGATTTCCAACTCCTCTTTGCAATCGGCACAGATTTGGCGGGACAGTCGCTGAGCGAGAATAAGATTTACAGCCGAGGAAACCAGAAAGGGTTCCACCCCCATATTGAGCAAACGGTTGACCGTGCTCGGTGCGTCATTGGTATGGAGGGTGCTCAAAACCATATGGCCCGTAAGCGCCGCCTTGATCGCGATTTCCGCGGTCTCGAAATCGCGGACCTCGCCCACCATAATTATGTCTGGGGCCTGACGCAGAATTGAGCGCAGAGTCGATGCGAAGGTGAGTCCAATGGATTCATGGATCTGCACCTGGTTGATCCCGCCCAGGTTGAACTCCACGGGATCCTCAGCAGTGGATATGTTTTCTGTGGCTTTGTTCAATTCTGAAAGAGCACTGTAAAGAGTTGTGGTCTTGCCGCTTCCAGTGGGCCCGGTTACCAACACCATCCCAAAAGGCTTGTAGATCGCATCTTTAAAATGATCCAGCTGCTTTTCCTCAAAGCCCAACTTGGTCATGTCCAGTTGGAGATTGGATTTGTCCAGAAGTCTGAGCACTATCTTCTCTCCAAACAGGGTTGGTAGCACAGACACGCGGAAATCCATCTCCTTGCCCTTGGTCTTGAGTTTGATGCGACCATCTTGAGGCAGGCGGCGTTCTGCGATATCAAGCCTGGACATGATCTTGATCCGCGAAAGAAGGGCATTTCTCAGCTTCATCGGCGGCTTCATCACTTCGTAAAGGACCCCATCAATCCGGTAGCGTACCCGAAAACTCTTTTCATAGGGC
>JAUWKY010000040.1 GCA_030613915.1 Syntrophobacterales bacterium | reverse complement strand
GGGGGCCCCCCGGCCCCCGGCGGGGGGGGGGGCCGCGGGCGCCCCCCACCGGCCGGGCGCCGCCGCCGCCCCCCGCGCACGCCAGGAAGGACGGCCATATCCGTGGTCGCAGCAAGTGATTCATGAAATATTCGGGCTAGGGTGTGAACTGGGATGAGGGACACTGTTTGAGGGGTCCTGTTCCTCGGCAGAAAATTTGGTCCAGTGGGGAAATCTCAAAGGTGGGCATCGTGGTGTAAAGAGAATACTAGTACTCATAGTGAAGGCTGGAAAGCCTTCAGCTCTTTCAAGAACTTAACGGCCACCCCTTGCCTGGCCTGTTCAACCCTTTTGATCACCGCAGGACCAGTTAGAGTCAAGGTGTCTTTCTGCCCAGTAAATTCCGGGGGCAAAAAGAGCCGCATT
Organism: Syntrophobacterales bacterium; assembly: GCA_030613915.1. GTDB lineage: Bacteria > Desulfobacterota > Syntrophobacteria > BM002 > BM002 > BM002. The sequence goes on along the minus strand of JAUWKY010000040.1, from coordinate 9,954 downwards.
TCAGCTTGTTCATTCTTCCGACAGTCAGGCCAAGAAGCACTGGTGACGAATGCTCCCCCCTGGGACAAGTCCAGGGTGACACCGTCAACTTCTTCGGAAGTACGAGTAAGCCTAATCTTCGTTCTGAAGTTATTTAGTGTTCTGGTGTATTTCCTTCTTTCAAAGGAATCCATGCCATGTCCCTTACGAAAAATGAAAGAAAGGTCGCCAGACCATTAAATTATATGTGCAAGTGGCACTTTTTAACAAGAAATTAACAAAAAACTAACAAATCTACGAACTTTTCGTATTTACATTGAGAGAAAAACGTAATTTAATACGGATTTAGGAGGTTTATCGCTTATCTTCAAAATTTGCGATCTTACATTCTCCCCGAACCACAGAAATTAATTCTTCAATCTGAACACCCGACCTCCGGACCTTGACTCTCTAAGTGGAGGTGGCACCATGAAAGAGCCAGTCTGGGAAAGATGTCATTATTACTGTAGTGGGCAATGTCCAGAGCAATCAACTATGGATAAGGCCTACTTGATTCCTCAATTACTCAAGCCTTCTCAGATCAAAGCTGCGATTGATACTTGCGACCAATGCGCATATTATCGCGAAGAGAAGAGGAAGTATCGTCGAGTGACAAGGCCTTTCAAAGTTGTAGTCAGTAACAAGAAACCGAGAAAAAACACTCAAGGTATAATTGTCGATGTAAGTAAAGACGGTGCCCTGATTAAGTTAGACAATTGGATCAGTTTTAATAAGAACGAGACAGTTAACTTACGATTTTATACTAATGATATGGTTGTAGATGAAGAAAAAACTAATGTAATCAATGTGTGTGGTCGAATAAAGAGAGTAACAAAAGAGAAACATGAGTTAGCAATCGTGTTTGTAAAAGACGCAAGTGTGAAAAAATGTGCCAACATATAGTATTTATTTACATCTATTCTAATTTACTCATGAGACTCTAGCGCAAAATCCATTAGGTGTCAAAGCAAAAATTTTCAAAACAACAATTCCTAAGTTATACCAACAACTTTCGCAATCAATACCGTAAGGTCAAAAGTTATTTACATTAAGTTGTTAAAAAAATAGCAGTAATATCAGGCAATTCTAGTAGTTATCTACAAATTGACAGAGTTAGTCCCATCTTATCCTAATCCCCTCCACTAAGCCACCCTAGCAACCTTGTGAAAAACTCAATATTTTGAGTGCGAGCCCCAAGCCCGTCATTCCGGAAGGCACGAAGTGACTATCCGGAATCTAGAGAAAACAATAGGTTACTGGATACCGGATCTCGCCCGCTTGAGCCCGGATATTCCATGAATCGGCTGCTCCGACCGTGGATATGACCGTCCTTCCTGGTGTCCTCGGGCCTCGAACCCTGCGGCGTACGGTTCAAGTGCGCCTCGAATTCGAGCCCCTGCGGGTCCCCGGTGGCACGCTCATCTTCACGGTCTCGCGACACAGAATCATCGAATATCCGGGCTGGGCGGACTCGTCCGGTATGACGTTTGGGACCGTTGCGAGGCTTTACTAGCAGGTAGCCTTACCCGGCTTTCAATGATAAGAAGGCATAGGGCATAGAGCATAGGGCATAGGGAAGATTATTGCGAATTTCGGATTGCGAATTGCGAATTTAAAAAAAGGGCAAGGAGGGATTTCGAACTGCAATCTTGAATTTGATCTTACAACAAATGACAGCGTAAGCGTTATGACCGAACGGCGTCTTCCGCTTTGACTCACTCCCTCTTGTTGACTGGAGAAAGATGATGGCAATAGCAAAAGATGAGAATATCGTTTTGGCAGGTGACATTGGGGGGACCAAAACGAATCTGGGTCTCTTCTCTCGAGGTAAGAGACGTCCTGTTGCAAAGGTAATTGAGACTTATCCCAGTCGGGAGGCACCGCATCTGGAATCCATTATCGAGCGGTTCCTAAATAGACATCGTGCATCCATTAAAAGTGCGTGCTTTGGCATAGCTGGCCCAGTGATCAATGGTCGGAGCCAAACCACGAATTTACCCTGGGATGTCTCTGAAGTAAAAATAAAGAAGCGCTTCAAGTGGTCGCAGGTTGGTCTAATCAATGACTTGACTGCCACCGCTTATGCAATACCTTTTTTGAACAGCCGCGAGCTTTTCTTCTTGAACAAGGCGAAAGCGAGGAAAAAACAGAACCTCGCGCTTGTAGCACCGGGGACAGGTCTGGGAGAGGCACTGCTTATTTTTGCGGAGGGGCAGTACATCCCCGTCGCTTCCGAGGGTGGACACGCGGATTTTTCTCCGAACAATGAAGCAGAAGTCGAATTATGGCGCTACCTTTCTCAACGTTTTGGGCACGTAAGCACGGAGAGGGTATTATCGGGTCCTGGGTTGGTGAATATCTATTCATGGCTTAGGGATTCAAAACGCTTCAGTGAACCTGCCTGGCTGGCCAGGAGCATGGAGGAGACTGATCCGGCAAGGGCAATCGCTGAAGCTGCACTAACTGATAAACATCCCCTGTGCGTAGAGTCCTTGAATATGTTTGTTTCCATATTAGGATCGGTTGCCGGAAACTTGGCTCTTACAGCGATGACCACTGGAGGTGTTTATCTGGGAGGGGGGATACCTCCAAAAATATTACCCAAACTGGAAGAGCCCATCTTCATGAAGGCTTTTACCAACAAAGGTAGGTTCAAAGAGTTCCTTGAGAGAATACCCGTTCGGGTCATTCTCAATGATAAGGCTGCCCTGCTCGGCGCGGCGCACTGTGCCTTTGGCCGCCTGGCGCATGGGGCATAGAGCATGGGGCATGGAGCAAAAGAGAGTAAGCGGTAAATAGTGAACAGTTGCGGCTCTTGACCTCATCCGTTTACCGTTCACCGTTTACTGTTTACCAAAACTCTATGCCCTATTAGCAACTCCTAATGGGTATGTATCTCTTGAGTGGGCAATTGTGCATAGACTCGCAGTCACCACAGTTCCTGGGGTGAGTGGTGCAGCCCTTTGAGCGGGCATATGAGGCGGCCAATTTGGCACCTGCCCTCTCGTAGATCCCTTCCACCTCTTCCAAGAGAACACCTTTCTTTCCCGGGATATTAGTCATGCCAGCATAACTGACGTTTCTCAACCCAGCCCCTCTTGCCAGCTCAACACATTTTTTCATGAGCTCTCTTGTTGCCCCATGATGTTCATCCAGGACGTAGTTCGGCCTGAAGGCGAGAAAAGCAACAGGCAATTTCTTGGAGATGGAAGCGAGAAATCGGCAAAGTGGCTCAATGTCCTCCTCGTTCACTTCAGGAATGGCAACTATCCGGTACTCCCAGAGCTTGTCACTGGCGGTTCTGGCTACTATTTCAGCATTTCTCAAGATGGGGCCAACAGGCGTCCCGGAGATAGCCCTCATGGTGTCGTCGTAGAAGGCTTTGAGATCGAAGGTTAGAGAGGTGGTAAAGCCAAGCACTCTGTGGAGGGATTCCTCGGTCATAAAACCATTGGTGTCGAAATTGACCTTCAGGTTGGAGCTGAGGCGCCGGGCCTCGTCTACAACCTTTTCAATGAAAGGGAGGTGGATTGTGGGCTCACCGCCAGAGAAAAAGATCCTGTCAGCCGCCATAAGAGTTCCTGAGGTTGACTGAATCATCCTCACGGATTCCAGGGCGAGGGATCCTGGATCCACGTATCCGTCCACAGCCATCCTGTTGTCTGGATATTGGGATATGGTCCAGTTCTGACAACCCAAACACTTGAAATTACATCCCGCGACAAAGATGGTATAGCTTTCAGGGGGAGCAGGATGAAGAGTCCTCGATGCGACTACAGGAGTAGACATTCGACAGACGCCAAGATCGCCAGCTAAACGGTCTACCCCGCACCTGTGTTCGCATAAAATGCATTCTCTAAGATCGTTTTCCACGTTGAAGTTTTTCCCAGGTTTGCTTGTACCTTCTAGCCCGGATGGAGGTTTCAGTGTTCAGGTTTCAGCTTCTATATTTATTTTTCCTGACACCCGACACCTGACACCAAAAACTCTGAAAAGAAGAAGCGGATAGAAACGGTCTTAGCCTATTTGGTCGTTCAGATCAATGGGATCTTTTATTATCATTTTGGAGATAGTGTTTACTCCCTTGTATTTCCAGGTTATACTATTAAACGGGTAGGGTTTGGAAAGTCCCCGTATGGACCCTATCCTATTGAAACCTCCCTGGATTTGCCCCACCCTTGCGGAGCCGCAGGGGTGGGGCACTTTTTTTATTCCAACAAAATAAAAAACCCCTCTGGTGCTTACCAAAGAGGGGTTTCGTCGGTGGAGGTGCGATGAGGTAAATTACGTTCTTACTTTATCGATCCAGTGCAGTCCCAGTCATTGTCAGTAGTTGCTGAATGGCATTTAATACAGCCGTTCACCTTGCCCGCTTTCAGGTCATCTATCTCCAAACCAGTGGGATAATACCGGACTTTTATGTACAGTTTGCATTTGAAACATTTGCTCCGTGCCCGGCGGAGTCCATCGGGGTCCATAAGGTGTGAAATTATATAGACCCTTTCCATAGTCAGCTTATGAGGGCATTTACCCTCAGCAAAAACCAAACAAGAATTGATCCTGTGGGAAATCAATGAGCTCACCCCCAAGTGAACCATTGGTTACATTGAATACTAGCCCAACTCGAGCTTGCCTCGAGGATAGTTAATCAAGAAAGCACCTGAGTTGATCTGAGAGCGGTGTGTGTCGCAGTTTTTGGATGGCCCTCTTTTCGATTTGTCGGATACGTTCCTTTGATACACCAAAGTGCCCGCCGATGCTCTTGAGTGTCTGCGTGGGCCTGCCATCTATACCAAAACGAGATTTCAGCACTCCCTCCTCGCGAGGAGACAGAGAGGCCAAGACCTCACGGGTGACCTCAACCAATTCCTGTTGGCTGATCCCTTCCAAAGGTGACACAGTTCTTTTGTCTTCTATGAAATCTCCTAACTGCTGCTCTCTGTTGCCAACCGTCGCTTCCAAAGAGGCCGGCCGTGTGGACAACTGAGCGAGCATCGTGACTTTGTCAACAGATAATCCGCTGCGCTCGGCAATCTCCACAGGACTGGGTTCGCGGTCAAGCTCTTCGGCAAGCTCGGACACAATCCTGTGGAAGAAGCTTTTCATCTCGATGACATGAACAGGCAGCCGGATAGTGTTGGTCTTTTCATAAAGGGCTCGGATAATACCCTGCCTCACCCACCAGGTAGCATACGTGCTGAAACGGTTACCCTTGGTGTAATCGTATCGGGAGACCGCCCTGATCAGTCCCATGTTGCCCTCTTGGATTAGGTCTAAAAAACTCAGACCTCGACCACGGTACCGCTTGGCAATACTGAGCACCAGCCGAAGGTTAGCCTTGACCATTTCATCCTGGGCCGTGTTGATTCTGGCAACTACGGCCCGAACCTCAGCGAGAAGTCTCTGGCATATTTCAGCTGCGCCATTGCCGCTGGCGCCACTTTCCAGGGTCGATACAATGTGCCCCACCATTTTTTCACGAAGTCCGGGAAAGGATTCCACCTCGCTCTGCCACTTGAGAATTTTCTTGCGAAAGTCGCCGAAGTGTTTTTCTGCAACGCAGTGGGTGACCACCAAGTTGACCACTTCTTCTTGACCTTCCTTAATGATTCGCGCCAACTCAATCTCACGTTCAAGGGTGAGCAGGTGATATCGGGAGACATCTTGAAGGTAGCAATTGATGAGATTGGTCTGAAAAAAATCGTCTTCCTCAGTGTCCGAGGTCACGCTGACATCCAGGGGATCTTTCTCCCCGAAAAGATCTTGTTCTTGTTCCACTCGATCCAATTGTTGCTCTCTGTCAGTTGCCCCACACTCTTCCACAGAATCAGATGGGCCATTGTTCCAAACATAGTCCGGATACAGATCTTGAATGGTAAGCCCCGAGTCCGAATGATTGAGAGAGACTGACATGATCACACTCCTCAATAAAAAGTGAATAGCGAAAAAGGGAGACGGCAAAATATCTCCCAGGCTACTGAAATTGTCTGAGAAGTAAATCAGGTGCATTGAGTAAATTCAGGGCAGAAATACTGTATTCCGCCAACGGTTCCCATGTAGGGCTAGCCATCCTCAGAATAGATACTGTCGACTAATGCCAAAATGTCCTCTCGACTCGACGATTCTTTTGAAAGGAAATGATCGGCTCCATACTGGACTGCAGCCTCTCGGTACTCCAGAAAGTCATAACTTGTTAGGATTATTACTTGTATCGTGGAATAGCGCTCCTTTATCTTTCTGGTAATCTCGAGGCCGTTTGCCCCTGGCAATTTTATGTCCATAAAAACGAGATGAGGGAGCAAACCCTCTAGTTTCTGCAGTGCTTCCTCTCCGTCCTCAGCCTCCTCGACAACCATTCTAGGAAATCGCTCGCACAGCATCTCCCTGAGAGACTGACGAAAGGGACCGTTGTCCTCAACAAGCAATGTCTTGAACATCTGGTTTTACTCCACAACGGGCTGGATGATAGGAAGATACTGCTACACCCTACAACAAGCACCTATTGACTAGAAATGGGGCGGATACAGTAGATATGGAAATATTACACTGTATTTTCCAGGGCGAGGGTTTGCAGCCGGCAAGTGCTTTACAGTTTTCTCCTCAAATTGTATTCTGGCAGAAGACAGCCAACTCTATGCTCAGGTGAAACTGGTGAAAGCAAAACGTAGAGTCGTTATCGCCGAGGATCATACTATTCTCAGAGAGGGGCTACGGGCCCTACTCTCCGCTGAATCGGACCTCGAAGTGGTAGGGGAGGCAGAAGATGGCCGACAAGCCATTCGGCGGGTGGAGGAACTCAGGCCCGATCTTATCCTGACGGACCTCTCCATGCCGAAGATGAATGGGGTTGAGGCCATCAGAGAGATCAAGAAACGTACTCCAGAGACGAAGATTTTGGCCCTGACGGTTCACAAGGCAGAAGAATTCATTCTCGAGGTTCTGCAGGCTGGGGCTGACGGCTATATTTTGAAAGATGCTTCGTCTGCGGAACTGATAATGGCTATAAAGAGCGTTCTCGGGGGGAAGCGTTACCTCAGTCCCTCCGTGTCGCAAATGGTAATAGAAGGATATCTCGAGGGCAGGAAGAGCTTTGAGTCGAGTTCCCCGTGGGACACACTCACCAAACGGGAGCGAGAAATTCTAAAACTGATTGCCGAGGGCCATAAAAATAAAGAGATCGCCGACTACCTGTACATCAGTGTAAAGACGGTAGAAAAGCACCGGGCTAACCTCATGAAGAAATTGGATCTCCACAGTGCCGCGGCCTTGACAGCTTATGCCATGGAAAGGGGATTGGTTACAAGGTGAAGGAATTGCGAATTGCGAATTGCGGATTGCGAATTTAAGAACGTTTACGTCTTTTTCAAATCTTCAATCTGAGATCTGCAATCTCAAGGCCAAGATGCCCTGACAGTGGTTCCTTCTCTCCTGACTGACTCGAGGGAAAAAGACCCCCCGGAGAGTTCTGTTCGCTCCTTCATGCTCCCGAGCCCGAAGCCCCTCTTAGAGACATCGATATCGAGCTCCTCTTCTAGGTCGAAGCCGCGACCATTATCCTCAATCGTCAACTCTATGGTATCGTCTCTCTTCGTCAGGAAGATAGTGACGCTTTCTGCGCCGCTGTGTTTTGCCACGTTGTTCAGGGCTTCCTGCACAACTCTAAAGATAACAGTCTTCAAAGATTCAGGAATGTCAGTTTCTGCTATGCCAATCTCTTTTTCGATTTTGACGTTTGCATATGTTTCTTGAAACTCACGGCAAAACCAAGCGATTGTTGCCAAAATTCCCAGGTCATCCAGAGTAGCTGGCCGCAGGTCCATGGTTATTCTTCGAACTTCTTCAACGGTGCTTTGAATTACCGGAATGAGACTGTTCAATGAATTGATACTTGACTCGGCTAAGTTTTTACCCATTTGCCCGAGGGCATCTTCAACTCTAAACTTGATGGCGCTCAGAGATTGGCCAATGCCATCGTGTAGTTCCCTGGCGATCCGTCCTCTTTCCTGCTCCTGTACCGCGAGAAGTTGGGTGGAGAGCAAACGGAGTTCCCTTTCCGATTGCCGCAATGCCTCTTCAGCCATCTTCCGGTCTGTGATATCAAAAAAGGCACCACTCACATAATCAACCACCCCATCCTCGTCACAAATTATCTGCCCTCTATCTTGTATCCAAAGAATATCCCCAGCCCGAGTTTTCGTCCTGTATTCTCTCACGTAGGACTTGTCTGCTTTTAAGGCCTCGACAAAGTCTTCCCTAACAGTCTCAAGATCTTCCTCAACAATTAAATCACTCCATTTCAATCTCTTGGAATGAAAGTCATCGGCACTATAGCCCATTAATGATTCGACCTTGTCGTCAAAAAACTCCACTGACCAGTCTTTGTATCCTTTGTAGATTATGCTGGGGAGATTCTGTACCAACAGTCTATATTTTTCTTCAGCCCTTCTGATCTCCTCCTCCGCCCGTCTGCGCTCCTCTATTTCCCGCAGAAGTTGCTCGTTTGCCTGCAGCAGTTCGGCAGTACGTTCCTCCACACGTTGTTCAAGCTCGGCGTGTGCTTGTTGTAGCTCTTCCTCCGCCTGGTTGCGCTGAATAGCAATCGCATAGAGGGTTGCCAGCCGTTGTATGAGAGTAAGGTCATCTTCAGTGTAATCCCGTTCAGAGTTTGCCAGCGCAATTTGTCCGACCAGGCTGTCGCCGAGCATTGCAGGAACTGAAATGAAACGACTGATAGGTATATGCCCCGGAGGAGTTCCAGCAGACATGGGCTCCTGTGCCGGTGAGTTTGTCAGCAGGGGTTTGCGGTTTTCCAATACCCATCCCCAAAGCCCGCTGAATTTTTTGAAGATGATTTCTTTATCCGGCACATGGCAGGTGTCCCAGATGTCTCTGGTCATGGTCACACTAACGAGGTAGCCAGTGTCTGGGTCAATGAAGCCAACGTAGCCGAAATCACTGCGTGTGAAGTGTTTCGCATGTTCGAGCACCATCCAAGAAATGTCCTCAATGGGTTTGGGCAGAATCAAGGCACGAGATAATTCTGCTATAGCGGCATTTATTGAGGCCTCCCACGCCAGCGCTTCCTCTGCCTCTTTGCGCTCTTGGATTTCGAGTTCAAGATGTTCGTTTGCTTTCATGAGTTCAGCAGTGCGCTCCTCCAAACGTTTCATGATGGGATTGCTGACGCGAAGGAAAACAACTGCACCCACGAAGACCACCAAAAGCGCAGCACAAATGGCGATTAGACCCGCCCTCATAAACGGAGCCCTAATCTCAGACAGATCAATCTTCGCCACTATACCCGAGCCCAATTCTGCCACCGGCTCGTGTGCTGCCAGTACTGTCTCTCCACGGTAATCCAGTCCCACCACGGTACCGGATAAACCAGACAGTGCCCTTCTCATGGGCTCGGCTAGTTCTGAATCTAGAGGAACGGATTTTGGTTGATCGAGGTCAGAATGGCGGTGTCTGAGCAAGAAAAAAATATTCATCCCCTCGCGGCGAGCAAGGGTGAACTCTCCAGTCTCACCAAAACCCCTGTAATGCCGGTGGGCATCAATGATCTGGCTTAAGGTAGCCACAGCTGGACCACCAGGATAAGATCCGGGGTCGATTCTTTCATGAGCGGCATCAAACCGGGCGACGGCTTCTATCAGACGGGCCTGACTCTGAGCAGTCTCCACCAGTCTTTCTCGTTGTTGCTCAAAAGAAGTGCCATACAAGACGTAGATGGTGATTCCGACAACAACCATTGACACGGTTGTCATGATGAGAATCAGCAAGAACAGTCTCTTGCGCTCACCCATAGTTGACCTCCTGAACCTTTATTTGGGCGACGAAAAGCTGGTCCTCTAGTGCTGGCTAATGGTCTTGGAACCATCAGAGACCACCTTTGCCGCCTGTCACCCTGAGGCCGTCCGCCTTAGGCGGAAAGGG